>CAMASI010000032.1 GCA_945861065.1 Klebsiella pneumoniae
GGCGACGGCACACGTCGAGGATCGCCGCGCAGTCAACCGCTCAACCACGCCGTTGGCGAGTACCAGGAAGTCCATGGCGACGGCGTACACATCGAGCTTCTCATGGTCGAACGGCATCGCTGCCTCGGGTCGGGAGGGGGATCGGGATCTGGATCGGGATCGGGTGCGCGCAGGCGTATCGCGGAGCGGCTTTCGATCATCGCGCCCATCAGCCATCAGCCATCAGCCATCAGCCATTAGCCATTAGCCATTAGCCATTTGCCATCAGCCATCAGCGATCAGCCCCGGCTAATGGCTGATGGCTAACCGCTGACGAATGGCTGATGGCTAACCGCTGACGGCTTGAGCCACTCCGTCACTCGATGGTAAATGGCACATTCACGAACCAACCCTTGCCTTTTTCATCGGTGACCGTGAAATCCCATGCCCAATCGCCCGTCAAGTCGAGGTGGTCGGGGGACTCATTCAGCGCGTAGCGCAACACGAGGGGCCAATGCGACAGGCCATCCTTGGTGCCCATGTTGATTTCGTCTAGCCGCGGTCCGTGCTGAGTTTGGTCTGGGTGAAACATTTCGCCGTTTTGTACCAGGTCCGCGCTGACGTCGATCGGCAAGAACGTCGTTCCGATCAATGGCAGAGGCTCTTGGCTGTCCGTCGTCAGACCCATTTCAGCGCTGACCCCGGGCACCATACTGAACACGAGAAACAGCCCGAGGTCGCCGATTAGGTCGTCTTGACTAAAGGACTTTCGGGAAACTCTGCCACAGGTCGTTACGCCCTCGAGGATTTCGTCTCCGTACGGACCGGCGTGCTGCGCAATCGGTTCCAGCCAGCCTGAGTCGAGGTCGTAGTCGTGGTTCGGAAGCTGACAGAGCATCGTCTCACGAGACTCTTCGAACGACGAACCGACCGTTCCAATAGGCGCCGTGAACAACGCAAATCCGGCCAAGTCCCACGTCGGAGACTCGAACGACGAGCGAATGATGTCCAGGCCTTCTTCCTCATACTCTTCCGCGGGAGACGGCTCGTCGGTCACCCCATCGTCTTTGGGCCCACAGGCCATCCACATCCACCACATGGTCTCTCCACGCGCCAGACTAGCGCTGAATTGGACCGACAGCGATGCGGTTGAGGGCCGCCCCTCTCTGCCGTCATAGCGTGGGCGAGAAAGAAGCCAGGGCCTGGCTCGTGCCGCCCGACCCGTTCAGTCCAGGTCCGAACCACCAAACGACGCCTTCGCCGTCGAACGGAGCCCCAACAGCAAACGTTCCAGCGCCGTCCGTGGCAAGTTCAGTGCCGAAACGGCCGACGTCACCACGAACGGTCACCGGGGCCAGCGCCATGGGACGGTCTTCGATCGCGTCGAGTAGGTACACTTGGCCCATCCCGTCATTCGCACCAGGTGCCCCCACGAGCGCGTCGACGGCGCCATCGCCAGTCAGGTCTCCCGGCGCCGCCAATGCGAACCCGGACTCATCTCCGGGCGCGTTTCCTGCCATCGTTGGTGCGTCCAGGTGACCAGCACTCCCGGCGTTCAACGGTCCGAGGACGTACCAAACGGCGCCGGTCCCGTTGCGCCACTCGGGTGCGCCGCCCAACAGGTCAAGGGTGCCGTCGCCGGACCAGTCCGCAAGCGCGACCGAAGTGCCGAACCCGCTGCCGACCTCGGTGTCCCAGGTCCAACCTGTTGTGTTGTTGTCGACCGAGCCCCCGAAAGGGCCGGGTGCTGCGAAGATCTGATCGATACCCGGGGCGCCCACCACGAGGTCGGCTACCCCGTCTCCGTCGAGATCGTGGTCGATCGTCAACGTGTGTTCGGTGCCCAGTGCTGCGTCTGAAAAGGTCGTCGTGTACGAACCGACAACGGTTGGGTCCCCGTCGACCGCACCTTCGTAGAAGAAGATCTGGCCGGAGCGCTCTCCGAGCCCGAATCCGTCGGCGTCCGGTGCGCTGACGGCGAGGTCTGCGTAGCCGTTCCCGTCGATGTCATTGCACGCGGTTGACCATCCGGTGCGAACGCCGTGCAGTGTCCCGCCAACGAGGCTGCCCGCCGACACGTCGATTTCCCCGCTCAGTGGCGCGTCGAACACCCGAAAGCCGCCTTGGTCGCCGTTCCCGTCGGGCAATCCAACGATGGCCTCCATCTGTCCATCGCCATCGAGGTCGGGGCATCCCGAGATGCCGATTCCGACCTCGCCAGGGGGTCCGCTCAGGGTGGCCGCTGCGGTCAGTGTCGCGCCGCTGATGGCGTAGACGACCCCGTCGACCCCAGGCGCTGCAACCAACCAGTCGCCTAGCCCGTCGCCAGTGAGGTCGGCGCTCCATGCAATGCGCGACCCGGCCTGAGCGGTCGGCGCTTGAACGGACGTGTCTGCCCCTTCGGGTGCTGCCTTGCACGCGATGATCAGCCACATGCGCGCCATTGACCGGTCTGGCCGGGCGCGGCAACCCCAAACTGGTTGAAGCACCGTCGCATGGCCGACGCCGCCTGACAGCCTTAGTTTGAGCCAGAGGTTGCGCATGTGGTTCGTGGTGACGGTTGGAAGCGCGCTTGCAGGGACCTGTGATGTCAAAGCGCTGAAGGCTGAACTCAACGCAGCGAGCCCGGTAGCTGCCCCCGACCTGTACGTTGCGATCGCAAGTTGCGACCCGGTCGCCGCGAAGGCCGTTGCAAAGCTGGCTTTGAGCAAGACCTTGGATGGCGAAAAAGCGTGGAATGCGGTGCTCGCTGCGTTGCGCGTCGGTGCCGAGGCTGAGGTGTTGACGTGGATCAACGCGCTTGAGCCGGACTTGCGTAGCCGATCGGCTGATTGGCTGGGTGCACGCTGCGCCACGGAGCCAACGGTTCAGACTTTTTTCTCGGGCGCTGAGAAATCTATGGGCGACGCGTTCTGGAAAGACCGATGGTACCGCGGATTGTCCGAGTGTCGTGTGCCCGCCGTCACGACGCTGCTCGCATCTGGGCTTTCCAATCCGATTACGGGAAGTGGCGCGAGAGATCGCGGCCAATTCTTCGGTCTTGTCGAAACCTACGCGAGGAATGCCCAGGCGGGCGCGATTCCCGAATTGGTACGGCTCATCGCCACGATTCGGGACCCCAAAGAGGTGCGCCTCTTGGTGTCAGCCTTTGCGGACGCAGCCGGGGTGGGCGGCGCGTCCGACCCGAATGCCGCCGCGGCCGCGAAGAAAGCGCTGATCGAGTTGGGTCCTACCTTGCCGCCCGAGGCCACTCAGGCCGCACGCGACACGCTGCGGGCCCTTGGCGACGAAGCCGCCGCGAACAGTTTTGTCTCCTATCGTTGGCCGGATCGCGTGGCCGACGGTGCGTACGCGTGGGCCGTTTCTTCCGTCGAGACGTGGACCTGCAAGAACGGGAAAAAGGGCGCCACGTTGCACACTGGCCTCGTGCTTGAACCGCTGAGTCGGTGGCCAGACGCGGTCGCCACAGCCGTAGATGCAGGCATTAGTCAACAGTGGGCGATGGATTCCGGTGCCAAGTGTAAAGGCGAGGGTAATGTTGTGACTTCGATATCCGAAGAGCCCGTCACCGATGGCGGCACGGCAACGTTTGCTGACGCACAGACCGCGTTCAAGCCCATCGCCGCGGGGGTTGAGAAGCCGGAGGTACGCCTGGAAGCGCCGTGGAAGTTGTCAGCGATTTGAGGTAAATCCACGGGCGTTGCGAATTTCGTTCGCCAGCGGGCCCGGAGCGTGTGAAGATCTGGCCTCCCGCCCGTTCAATCCCCACATTCCCGCCCCGCCTCCGCCCCGGAGTCCCCAATGACCCTCCTGTATGTGCTTGCCTTTTTGGTTGTACCGCCCGCGTTCGCGTCTCAACGCTCGGACGAATCGACCGAGGTCGGACAAGGAAAATCGAAGAAGAAACACAAGAACCAGGGCGCGGAAGAAGCCCCGGTTCCGGACCCCGGGCCATACGAGCCGGAGCCGGAAGATGGTGTGTGGGAATGGGTGGATAGGCTCGAAGGCGAGATTCCCAGAGAAGACGCCATCGAGGGTCGTGCGGAGTTGGAACAGGCACGTGCGAGCGAAGCCACGGCGGACGAAACTGCGCTGTTGGCCACCAGCAACCACCCACTGTACCTCGATCTGGTGGATGCTTCCGAGTTTGACATTCCGGTGGCGGTGAATCCGGAGGTTGAAAAATGGGTCGCGTATTTCACCGGACCCGGGCGGTCTTATTACGAGCGTTGGCTCGGGCGTTCTACGCGCTTCCGTCCGATGATGTACCGTGAGTTGGATAAGGCCGGATTGCCTCGTGACCTCGTGTACTTGTCCATGATCGAGAGCGGCTACAACGCTTATGCCTGGAGTAGCGCATCGGCCTCAGGGTTGTGGCAGTTCATCAGCAGCACTGGCCGGGCCTACGACTTGCGGGTGGACTACTGGGTCGACGACCGGCGTGACCCGGAGGATTCACTCGGTGCCGCCATCGCATTCCTGGGCGAACTGCACCGGAGTTTTGGGAAATGGGAGTTGGCGTGGGCGTCGTACAATGGCGGCCCGGGACGTGTGAAGCGCGCGGTCGCGGGCGCCGGGTCGGAGGACTTTTGGGTGCTGGCCCGCGGTGCTTGGTTGCACACGGAAACGGATAATTATGTACCGAAAATTATGGCCGCAGCCATCATCGGTAAACACCCGGAGCGCTACGGATTTACCGACATCGTTTACCAAGACGAGTTGGTGTACGAGACGCGGCCCGTCGAAGGCAACGTGCCATTGGACGTCATCGCCAAGGCCTCCGGAGTTGCCGTCGAGGAACTGCAGATTCTCAACCCAGCCCTGAAGCGGTTTGTCACTCCCCCAGAGGGCTATGAACTGCGCTTGCCCGTGGGTGCGGGGGACCGGACTGTCGCAGCGCTTGCGTCCATGCCCGCCGAACTCAAAGTCGTGGTCACCACCCGATACAAAGTTCGCTCGGGCGACACGCTCAGCAAGATTGCCAACAAATACGGCGTGACCGTTTCGGAATTGATGTCAGCGAATGGCCTCAAGAGTGCTAACCGGATCGAAGTGGGCGTCATGCTCGAAGTCCCAGGTCAGGCCGGCAAAGAAATGGCGGCGCCGCGACCTGTCGAGGTGGCCTCGTTGCCTATGGCCGTGCGGTCTGACACGAGTTCCGCGTCCGTCTCCCGACCGACCACCAAAAGCGCACCCGCCGCCAAAGCGACGCGCCACACGGTGCGCAGCGGCGACACCCTCTCGGAGTTGGCGGATCGTTATGGACTCAGCGTTGGGCAGCTAAAGTCCTACAACGGCCTTTCCACCAGCACGATCCAGGTTGGGCAGTCGCTGAGGCTGACACAGGGCACAGCCGAAACGGCGGCGAAGACTTCGTCGCGGCATACGTTGCGTCGCGGCGAAACGCTGTCCGGTGTGGCCGATAGTTTCGACGTTTCCGTGGCAGATTTGATGCGCTGGAACAGCATCAAGGACGCTTCTGACGTGGAAGCAGGGCGGGTTCTGGTGGTGTCGGGCCCGGCGGCGACGTCTGCGTCGACGTCGAATTCTACGACCACAGTTACCGTTCGGTCAGGCGATACGTTGTGGGAAATTGCGAACCGCAACGGCGTCACCGTGCAGCAGCTGCAAGGGTGGAATGGCCTGAAGGGCACGTCGATTCAAGCTGGCCAGAAACTCAAGGTCAAGAAGTGATCTCGATCGAGCAGGCCCAGGCGCGCATCCTTTCGGGGGTGACGCCAGGACCCTCGGAATTGGTTCCGCTGCCGGAAGCCCGTGGGCGGACCCTTTCGGAAACCGTGCACTCTCACCTCGCGATTCCGAGGTGGGACAATTCCGCGATGGATGGGTACGCCATGCGTGCGGCGGACAGCGCACAAGGCGATGTGACGTTGCGCCTTGTCGGCGTGTTTGGGGCCGGTGCGGTGGCGGACAAGCCTGTGAATCGCGGTGAGGCGATGGGGATCACGACCGGCGCTCCCATGCCGGAGGGTGCAGACGCGGTCGTGATGGTGGAACGAACGGACGGCGCGCGAACGGGCCACGTTCGGGTTTCGGGTCGGGTCGGCGTGGGCGACCACATCCGGCGGGCGGGAGAGGACATCGCGGCGGGTGCGCCTGTGTTGTTCGCAGGCGAACGGGTGACACCGGGCAGGCTTGGGGTCGCAGCGTCCATGGGACTTTCGCACCTGGCGGTTCGGGTTCGACCGAGGATTGCGGTCCTCGCGACCGGCAATGAGGTCGTCGCTCCAGGCGCGCCGCTCGGACCGGGGCAGTTGTGGTCGTCCAATCAAGTGGCGTTATCGGCGGCCATTGAGGAACAAGGGGGAATTGCGGTCGACGGAGGGATTGCGCCCGACGATTTGGAAACTACCGTGGAAATGCTGCGGAAATGTATGGCGTACGCGGACGCGGTCATTACCACCGGCGGTGTCTCTGTCGGCGCGTATGACGTGGTCAAGGAGGCCTTCGCCGCCGTCGGTGCGACGATGGATTTTTGGCGCGTGGATATGAAACCCGGAAAGCCGCTCGCGGTGGGCAGGGCCGGGCACACTGTCCTGTTGGGCCTGCCTGGAAACCCCGTCAGCGCGCTGGTGAATTTTCATGTGTTCGTGCGTCCGTGGATACGGAGTTGGCTTGGAGACCCGAACCCGTTTCATGGTCGGGTGACGGCGGTGGCGGACGCGCCTATTGTCGACGTTGTTGGACGCGTGAAATTGGTTCGGGTGACCCTGAGCGTGGACGCCTCTGGCACCATTCGAGCACGTCCTACCGGCTCACAATCCAGTGGAGCCGCCACTTCGATGGCGAGGGCGCACGGATTGGCAATACTCCCCGGGGAATGTGGGGGTGTAGCCATGGGGGAACGCGTCGAAGTGCTGCTGCTCGACGCCACAGGATTTGACCGAAATGCGCCGGGTTGAGGGGTTTGTTCTCGCCGGTGGACGCGGACGTCGCATGGGTGTGGATAAGGCCCGCGTGGCGTGGAACGGCTGGCCTCTGGCGGTGGTGATGGCGCAACGCCTGTTGCCGCATTGCGTGAGTGTGGCGCTCGTAAGGAAACAACAGGAATCCTGGATGGGTCCGGATGGGCGTGCCATTCGGGTCGTGCTGGATGGCGCGGAAGACGTTCATCCCTTGACGGGAATCGTAGCGGCGTTGCGCCACGCTGTGGAGGATCTGGTCTTGGTAGTACCGTGTGATCTTCCGCATTTGACCGACGAAGACATCACAAAGCTGGTCGACTCAGGGCCGGCGGTGGCTAGGGTGGGCAATGAGATTCAACCGCTGGTTGCGGTGCTTCCCCGTGAGATGTGCGATGAGCTGGAGGAAGCGAGGAAAGCAGGCTTGTCTGCCCGCGTTGCGCTCGGATCGCTTCCCTTTCTAGAACTCCCTGACACGGCGAGTCGAGACGTCGATCATTGGGTCGGTCGAGGTCCCGTCGAAACGTTGCTGGCGCGCTGCCCGTTGGCAACGGCGAATCGCAGCCGGGTCGCCGAAGGTGAGGTTCTGAGGCTGGCAGCCCGTGGCGCGGTCGACCCGACAAACTGGTTTCCGCGCCCGGAATGACGAATTGTGTCAGCGCAAGCCGGCCCTTATTTCCAGTCGTAAGGCATCGCCGCCACCTGGTCTTCGATGAATTCGTGCAATTTCGCGAATGCGGCTTGGCCGGGTAGCGACAGCGGTTCACCTAGCGTGATGAGGTCGGCCCCTTCCGAGTAGGGGTCCCCGGTATATTCGAAGAAAAGTTGGGTGCCGTCCGTGCTTTCAATGAGTTTGTATTTACTGTCTCGGGCCATGCGCAGGTCCATCGTCGCCTGCTTGGCGTCGCCGTTGGGCTCGAAACGTTCGACGTAGACGATTTCGCGGATTTCCGTCGTCGCATTTTGCAGGATGGGCACAAATGACGCGCCGTCGCGCGGAAGGGAACTGAGTGTGGCGATCTGTTCCTCCGAAATACCGGCGAGTTCGGCCAGCGTCGGCATCAAGTCCACGGCGTGGACGAGCCCCAGGGAGAGCGCGCCAGGCTGCAGGACGGCCGGTCCTTGTACGACCAGGGGAACCCGTGTTCCGCCGTCGTACAGGGACAATTTGCTTCGCTCCGGGTCATAAGGAGGCAACACCCGGTCTTCAGGTGTGCCATTGTCTGCGAGCAAGAATACGTTGGTGCGGGCACGTACGTCCGGCGCCAAACTTGCCAGTAGCCGGGCAATCTCCGTATCGGCGGCTTCGACCATGGGGTCGTACCAATCGGTGGGTTGGATTTGTTCCGGAGGAACCGTGTGGCTGGGAACGAGATCTTGGGGCGCGGGCGACAATGGGGTATGCGCCGCGTGCAACGCCACGTAGGCAAACCAAGGTTCGGGCGTGGTTTGTATCCACGCGGAGACGTCATTGACCGTTTCAGTCACGGCAAAAGTATCGGAATAGGTCAAAACGCCGTTGTTGAGATATTCGTGGTGGTAATAGCCGGGTGTTTCGCTGTCGGGCGTGACGGTGACGTGCAGGTTGTCCAATGTCCCTTGAAACCAGTCGAACCCGAGGCGGAGCGGGTGGTTCAAAAACTCTGGATTGTCGTCGATGGTGAGGTGCCATTTTCCAAACGCGCCGGACGTGTACGGAACGGGCGCATGACGAAGCAATAACGGCAGCGTGAATTCGCGCTCATCGAGCTCAACCGTGTGGGTGAAGATAAAAATCACCTCGCCAATTCCGGTCCGGCGTGGGTGCCGCCCCGTCATCAGGGTCGCCCGAGTCGGAGAACAGGAAGGCGAGACGTAGAAATTGTCGAACCGCATTCCCGCTTCGGCCAAGGCATCGATCGTGGGCGTGGGGGGTGCGACATCGGCCTCATCAAAGAGTCCGACCTTGTCCTGCCCGACATCGTCGAGCACGATGACCAACGCGTTGGGTGGGAGGGGCACGGAGATGACTGCAGTCACGTTGCCTTGGGACGAAAACTGGCCGTCCGACGCGGTCACCGTGCAGGTCCAAGACTCCCCGATCTGGGTCACACCCGGCGGTATGGTGTCATTAGGGATGGTGAGCGAGGTGGTGTTTGTGAATGCGACCGTGTCTCTCGTCCAGGTCACGGTGAGCCCGACCGTGTCGCCATCGGGGTCCGAGGCCATCGCGGTGCAGGTCAGAACTTGGGCGGCGGTCGGTTGGGCGGGGTAAAGGCTGACAACCGGGGTCGAGGGCGGGTGGTTCATGGGTCCGCCGGACCCGTCGGCTTTTTCACCGCACCCTGCCAGCGTCGCAATCAAACCAAACAACGACATCGTGGCGGCCTGTGTGGACACTTAGTGTGCCCCTCGCTGGGCATCCACCAATGCCTCCCACAACAGGTCGAGGTCGTGAGCCGTGTTTCCTTCTGCACCCACCGAAACGCGGACGACGGGCGCCCCTGCAAGGTTCGCAGGTGATAGAAGGAACCGGCCGCTCGCATTAATCCGTTCGACGATGGCCCCCTCGTCGCGTCGATCACCATGGTGCAACAACACCGTCTGAAGCTGCACGGGTGCGGCAAGTCGCCAAGGTGGAGGTGCTGCGCGCGCGAAGTCCCGCGCCAGGGCCATGTCTCGTCGGACCCGCGTCCTCCACCCCTCCACGCCCTCGTCGAGCAGCGTCCACAGTAGTTTCATGGCCCTGGGACGACGCCCGAGCGGGATGGACAGGTCCTTGCCGTGGCGCACGGTACCGTCTACGCGGCTGGACAGGTACGTCGGGTCGGTCGACATCACAGACTCCAGAAACGCCACATCGCGCACATAAAGAATCGACAGGTCCATGCCGACGCCGAGCCACTTGTGGGGATTGATCACCAAGGAGTCTGCACGCTCGACGCCTGTCCACAACCTCCGGTTTTCCGGCGCTACCATCGCGTTGCCAGCCATCGCCGCATCCACATGCAACCACGCACCGTTGACTTCTGCTCGGTCTGCCAGGGCGTCTACGGGATCAAATGCGGTGGATGTGGTGGTGCCTGTTGCCGCCACGATTGCACAAGCACGGGTTCCAGAACGTCGATCTGCGGCCAGTTGGGCGTCGAGGGCCGGGAGCGAGATGGCACCGTGCATATCGACCGGAATGCCGCGCCACGCATCGGGCCCGAAACCTGCGACCCGAACGGCTTTCGGGACCGAAACATGGTTTTGCTCGGATCCGTACACCGCCAAACGCCCTGGCCCGCAGCGTTCTCTTGCGGCCACCAAGGCCGTCAAGGTTGACGTACTGGCGGTGTCGTTGATGACGCCTGTCATGCCCTCGGAAAGTCCTACAGCTTGGCGAAACCACGAGGTCGCGACGCCTTCCAACTCCGTTTGCGCGGGGGCAGACAACCAAGTCATCGCCTGACCGCCGACGCCCGCGCCGACCAAGTCTGCGAGCACCGAGGCGCGACTCGTATTGGCCGGAAACCATGCGAAGAAACGGGGGTGTGACCACCACGTGGTGCCGTCACGAAGTAGGTCTTTCCACAGCCGTTCGTCAATTCCCGTGGGTAGTTCGGGCGGAGCCTTCGGCAACCGCGACGCAAACTCCCCCGGGTTCGCCAATGGGCTCACCGGAAGCTGGGCCACTTCGTCCGGAAGCTCGGCCAGCCAGTCGATCCACGCGTGCCCGGCTCGGCGAAATTCCTCTCGATTCACGGTCTGTGACCTCGGCGGGTGCCCCGTAGTCGTTGCAGACTGCGGGTGTGTGTCTTTCGAGGTGGACGCCGCCCGGCTACGGTGCCCGTGTGACTGCGAAGACCGAACCGTGGCCCGAGGTTCCCGGCGTGACCGTGGTCGCCGGTCGTGGTCGTTTCCCGCGGGACCCCGCGGTGGTTCTGGCGGCCATTGCGGTCGTCGTTTTGGCCGCGGGCCAGGCGCGGGCGGAAGTCGTCGCGCGAGCGCGGGTGGTGACGCACGAAGATCCGTCCCGGCTTGACGGGCTGATGGACGCGCTCTCGTGGACGCGCGTCGTGGGCTGGAACGACGACCGGTTGGTGTTTCGGCCGGGAACCGACACGCTTGACGTGGCTCTCCGTGTCGCGGCCTACCTAGGGACGCGACCGGTCGTACAAGCGGCTGCGGACCCGCTCCGGGCGCTGGCTGCTGAAATTGGCCGATTGGCGGGCGAAGCCGCACGGCAGGAGACGCTGGTTCCTTCCGTCACTGAGTCGATGCCCACGAAATCGGCTGAGGAAACGCCGGTCCCGCGCTCCGATCTCAAAATCCGGTTGTCTTCGCTGCTGACGGGACTGGACGACGCGTTCAAGGAACGAAGCGTAGTGGTCCGAATGTCGTTGCTGACGCTGATGGCCGGCCAGCATGTACTGCTGTTGGGGCCCCCCGGGACAGCGAAGAGTGCGTTCGCGCGCGCCTTGTGTGCCTGTTTTGAGGGCGCCACATTTTTCGAATATCTTCTCACGCGGTTTACCCATCCCGATGAGTTGTTCGGCCCTGTAAGCATTGAGGGGTTGAAGACGAGCGATTACCGTCGGTTGACCGAAGGTCATCTTCCGACCGCGCAAATCGCGTTTCTTGACGAGGTATTCAAAGCCAATTCTGCCATTCTGAACAGCCTTCTTGCGGTCGTCAACGAACGCACGTTCCATCACGGAAAACATATCGATCGCGTGCCGTTGATCGGGCTTGTGGCGGCGTCGAACGAAGTTCCAGACCCGGAAGCGGGCCTTGCCGCATTGTACGACCGGTTCCTTTGCAGGTTGTCGGTGCCGCCGTTGACACAGCAAGAAAGCTGGTGGCAGGTCGCATCGGGGAATTTGCGGCGGTTTGTAGCCACCACGGCGCTGCGTCAGGAGGACCTCGAATCCGTGGGCTTGGAGGCTGACCGCGTACAAATTCCGCCGAGCGTGGCGGAGGCACTCGGCGCCTTGTGGCGGATCGGCCTGCAAGAGGGGTGGGCCGTTTCGGATCGCCGCTGGCAGCGGGTTGTGGCGCTGTTGCGGCTCGCCGCGGCGACGGACGGCCGGGACGCCGTGGATACGTTGGACCTGCTGATGCTGCCCTACATGCTCGCACCGTCCCCGGATCGGTCTTCCGAAGTGCTAGACGCGGTGATTGGCCTCGTCAAAGGGGTCGGACCCGAGGACGATCTGGCCGCTCAGTGGCTCCTCCTGCGGGCAGATCGGGTGGCCCCTGTGGACCCACATTCGGTCGTGGACAGTGCGACGCCTGCTGGATTTCCGGCGCGATTGGAGCGTCGTCGGCGAGAACTCGACCGATTTCTCGAGCACCACAAAGAAGCGGTGTTTCGTTTGGCGGCGATTCGACGCGCGATGGAGGCGGCTGCGAGCACACGATTGTGGATCGACACCATCCCTTCGGCGTGGATGGCCAGAATTGTGCACTCGACACGTGACCTCGCGCGGGTGGCTGAGGTCGCGGCGCGGTACCGCACGACGCTCGTGGACACGCCCAGCGCCGCTGCGGGCCTGCTAGGAGCGCTGCCTGCTGCCCCTCGGCGGTCTCTCGGTGTGGGCGTGGTTTTGGCGTTGACGGTAGGCGAGGGGGCGCCGGTGCGGCTCACGTTGGCAGGCGAACGGGATGACGCGGGCACGCCCGACCCGTTGGACCGCCCCCACGAACTGCGTGTCTCGCCGGAATGGTGGGTTGCGTGGGTAGAAGGAAAGGTGGATGACGCGTTGGTTCGTCAGGTCGTGCCGCACGCCCAGCGCAACGTCGCGACTGCGCTCGTCGCTGTCCGGAGGCACCTCGCCGGGTCGGCCGTGCCTCCACCGCCTGACCTCCAGTGAACCTGGGCGCAGCCCGCGACCATCCAGCCGTGCTCGGGCTGGCCCAATCCGAAGAAGATTGTCGTCGATTGGGTGATTTCGCGGAAGACCTTGCCCGCTGGGTTTATGGCGTGGACCCAATGAGCCTGGGGGTGTTGACGCAACTGCTCGTACGTGTGGGTGGAAACAGTTGGACGGATACCAGGTGGTTGTGCGCCGGTCGGCCGCTGTTGGCCGTGGAAGCGGGTGTTCGAAGCGCCGTCGCCTTGTGGCCGCTGCTCCGAACGCTGGTCGAAGCACCGGGAAAAGACGCTCCCTGCGCGGAGGCCGCAACGACGGTGTTTGCCGCCGCAACAGAAGGCGGGTCGGAGGTCGGATGGACGGCAGCAACGAACGCGGCAGCTGCATTGTCGGCGTTGGAACGTTTTTTGCCGGGGTCTGCGGCCTGTGGAAACGGGACCGGGGCGCTCGAAGTGGCGGTACTCGCCGAACTCGCTGGGTGGACCGAAGTCCTTCGTGGCCTTCCGTCCATCGTCAAGCTCGCTGACGCCTTGGGGCGGGCTGTGCCTTGTGGGGTCGCCAGCACCGCCGAAGGGGGATCAGAGGAGGTGTCCGGCCTGATGTTCGCTGGCGAATTGAGTCGGGCTTTGCCGTCAGAAATCGCTCTACTGGCCGACGACACAACTTCGGATCTGGTGCTCCACCGGCTCATGGAGCGTCGTCTGGCGTCGGTGGAGTTGTCGGGCGGAGGATTCGATGGCGCATCGACCCGGAAAAGGCGGGGTCCGGTCATCGCGTGTATTGACACGTCGGCGAGCATGGAGGGCGCACCGGAGCTTTGGGCAAAAGCGCTCGTCCTGGCGGTCGCTCGTCGGGCGCTGCCGCAGGGACGGGTGATGCACCTGCTGCTGTTCGGGGGGCCGCGCGAACGCACGGAACTCACCCTTCGGGCAGGCGGTGCGGGCCTGGCGGCCTGGCTTCGTTTCTTGCGCCAGGGTTTTCGGTCGGGGACGGACTTCGATGGACCCCTGCTGCGCGCGGTGGAATGGGTGAACGAACAGGGGCTGGACCGTGCCGACATTCTCGTCGTGACCGATGGCCTGTGCGAAGCTGCGCCGGACGTGGTTCGCCGGGTCGCAGAGGTTCGCTCCCGAGGGGTTGTGGTGTATTCGGTGGTCGTCGGACGCGCGGAGACCACCGGCGTACGGCCCTTCTCCGATCACGTGTGGGCGTTAGTGGACGAAGGTGACGGGGTGACAGAACTGCTCGCGCGGCTCTGACAGCGGCGGGCAAGCGCGTTGATCCGTTGTCGCTGGCTGCGCTCCTCGGTTACGGGCATCTGAGCCCGCTCCCTTCGGTGCTCGCTGGTGCTCCTAGGCTCAACACACGTGCGCACCGCTGTGCGATTTAGAACCAACACTCGGTCGGCTGCGGCTCGCTGCGTGCGAGGGAGGCAGCGAAGCCGAGGGCGACCGTGTCTGGCGTGAACCCTGCCAGTGCGCTCCCAACGAGGGCTGCGCCGCCGTACCCATTTGGGTGGAGATGGGCGCGAACGATGAGCTGTTCGCTTGCGGACACGGCAATTGGCCCGCCGTCGCGAATGAACGGCTGCTCGTCTGCGTGGCTGTGGTTGAGCACACGGCGGTAGACCAAGCTGCCGTCCGGCCTGATCACCTCCCACCAGTTGGCATAGCGGGTGCAGTCCAGGTCGGGGCTGCGCACGCCGACGTCGAACTCGTAGGCGCCTTCGCTGCCGCCCACGCGCACGCTCACAACGTCGGCCAGCTGTGTGCCGGGTGGGGTAGCGACTGTTGACGGATCGGGAGCCAGGGGAGCCGGAGGGCCACAAGCGAGCAGGAACCACATCGCGGCGCCCTATCCGTTAGGCACGGCTTGATGCTAGTCTGGCTGGTGGGATGTGTGACGGGGAAGGCGGTCCTGCTGCCTGGAGACGGTGTGCCCGGTCCGTGGGCACCTACGCTTTCAGTGGTCGACCGAGCGTCGGACGTCGGGTACCAGGACTACGCGTTTCACGCGTCCTTCAAACGCGGTCGTTCGTGCAGCATTGCGGACTTCGACAGTGACGGTAATCTCGACATTTTCGTCGGGAATCCTTTTGATACCTCTTACCTGCTTCGCAATGTGGGGACCGACGGCGCGCCTCAATTCGAGGCAGCGGCGCCCATTCTCGAAGGAGAGTTTCCGTGGTCTGCCCCTGCCGCCGACTACGACCGTGACGGCGATACCGACCTGTTTCTCTCCACGGGCGGCATCGAGGCTCCCGGCTTTGATTTGTTGCTTCGTAATGACCTCGTCGAGACGGGAATCTATAAATTCACCGATGTGACCGACGTAGCTGGCGTCGCAGGCGGGGCAAGTCCGCTGACCGGTGAGCCGCTTCCCGCGATGTCGGTGGGGGCACAATGGGTGGATCTTGATCGGGACGGGGACCTCGATCTGCATGTGGATACCGGTGTGTACCCGTCACTCCTGGTGGAAGCGCCTCCGGGATCCTCGGTGGCCCGGACCCTGGTCTGGCGCAACGACGACGGCGTGTTCACGGACATTACCAACAGCATCGGATTGAGCCTTCAGGGTCTCGGCAGGTTCAGCATCTGGTTCGATTATGATCTGGACGGCGATCTGGATCTATACCAGAATCATTTCGCGTCGACGCCGCAAACGTTGTGGCGCAACGATCTTGTCGAGACGGGGACACTCGGATTTACTGACGTTTCCGGGGCCATGTCTCTCGGCCCTGACACCGACGTTTCGATGCCGTTGGAAGTGTTTTCTTCGTCCACTGCCGACGTCAACAACGACGGTTGGCCCGATGTTGTCCAGTTTGTTCGTGGGGTGCCGGACCAGGGGCCCTACGGCGAAGGGCACGTGTTGTTGATCAATGTGGCGGGCACGGGATTCGTGGCGGTGCAGGACATTGCTGGGCTCGACGTTGGGGCCCCGCCGTCTCCTTTGCGGGACCATACCGATGCGGGCGTGATGGGTAGCAGCGTGGTGGACGCCACTGGGGACGGATTGCCGGATGTGTACGTGGGCAATGGTGGACCTGCGACTGGCAACCGCGATCAGTGGTTTGTTGCGCGTGAGTTGATCGAGGTGGAACTCGAAGGGGTCGGGGTCGTGGTCGTTCCGATTTACGAAGACCGTTCCGACCTCGTGGATTTTCCCGCAGCGGTCTCCGAGGGACCGCCCGACGCCTACCCGCCTTACCCCTATCGAACCCATGCCGTGTGCATCGCAGACATTGATCGCGACGGCTTTGTGGACATTGCGGTCACAAATGGGGGAATGTTCCTGATCGGGGGCGACGCTGCGAAAGAACCAAACCGGTTGTTCCAGGTTGTCGTGGAGCCTCGGCCCCATTTTATTCGCGCGCGCATGGTGGGCGATGATTTCGGAGCACGGGTGACCGTGCGAGCTGTGGATGCCGCGGGTGAGGACTTCCAGGTCGTTCGATTCCATTGGTCGCGGGAGGGGTTTGGGGCGAGCAATGGGCCGGAGTTGTTTTTTGGGCTCCGGGACGCGGTGGGGAAGGTGGAGGTTGAGGTGCGCTGGTCCGATGGCACGATTGAAGACCTTGGATCCGTGCAATTGGATAGCGACCTGATTGTGACGCGGCGCTGAGGGCGGCGCCCCGCTATGACGCCTGACTGGGGCGGAACGGATGGCTCATGCCGCGCGAATAACGTCGGTGAAAACGCCGCGCAGGTCTCCAGGAAAGATGTCGCCGAGCGCTCGGTCCGCGACCCCGAGATGGGCGCACAACACCCCGCCGAACCAGCTCCGCACGTCGGTCGTCGGCAAAACGTCGCGGCCGTCGTGTAGGCGCCCCAGGCCGGGCCAGTCACCGTACACCTTCCCTCCAGAAACAGCGCCACCGGCCAGCAAGAGGAGCCCGCCGGTGCCGTGGTCTGTGCCGCCTGTGCCGTTCGCAGACGCTGTCCGACCGAACTCACTGGTCACGAGCACAACGGTTCGTTTCCACGTCGGACCCATGGCCGAAGCCAGGTCGACGAGCCCGACCGCCAAGTCATCGAGGTTGCGCCTCAGGGCGCCTTCCTGTTGCGCATGCGTGTCCCACCCAGACGTGTCGATCACGGCGACGCGAGGCCCCTCGTCGGCTGCCAGCAGGCTTCCCGCAGCACGAAACCGCGCTGGCAGCCCTCGCGACGTGGCTGACGGACCCGCGCTCGTCAGCATCTCTTGGGTGGCGAGGGCGTCGGCGAAGGCACGCGCAAGTTGTGGATCTGGGTGCAACAGGTCTGCAACACGGTCGAGCCAGGCGTCTTCGGGCACGGGTGGCCGCGTCAGGTCCGCTGAAGTGGCTGCGGACGGGCCCCGAAGCACCAACGGGATGTTGCGGCCCACAGCGAGAGACGGCGGCCCGGCCACCGTCAGCAACGCCCGGTTGAGCCAGCCGGTGTCGGCGCCGCCAGCCGATGGCGTTCCGTTCTCCAGAATGTCTTGGGCGTCGAAATGCGAGCGCTCCCGGTAGGGGGTCGCAACCGCGTGAACGGCCGCGAGTTCCCCAGCCGCCCACATCGGCATCAGCGGCGCGAACGCGGGGTGAAGGCCAAAAGTGCCGTCCAGGTCGAGCACGCCGGATCCCAAGCCTGGGCGGTCCAAGGCGCGAGCACCGCGAACCTCCGTGTATCGAGGGTCGCCGTACGGAACGACAGCGTCGAGCCCATCGAGCCCGCCGCGGAGCAGGACCAATACGAGGCGAGCGTCGGGTCCAACTGCCGCAAAACTGAGGCCAGGCCAGCCGGTAGCGGCCGCGCTGGCGGCGAGTAGGGCGCGTCGGGTCCACATACTCACCTCCTTAGCATTTCGGGTGAGCAAAGAAACAGCGCCAAACGCTCGTCTTCAGGGGCCTTCCGCAGCGTGGCGCGGGTCGACGAAGAAAGCAGCGATCCGAGTGTGCTTTCGGCGAGGTCCAACGCGGAATAAGACCCGACGTCGAAACGTTTGGCCAGGTCGCGGGCCCGTTGCACCCGAGCCAACAGGGCGTCGGGCGCCAACCAGTCGGCGGCTTGGTCGGACCAACCGGCAGGCGACGGCGCTGCCCATGGGGTTTGTCCCAAGTCGCGCATCAGCCCGGACAGCTTGTCACCCTGTTCTTGAATGGACAAGGCTCTGGCGCAAGCGATGACCCATTCGTCGGGCCGACGCACTTTGCTCAGCGGCGGTTTCCACGCATCAGGTTCATCGAGGACAGCGAGTGCGACGGCGCTCAGGTCCCCATCGGTTCGTGAGAATACCTTGGCGAGTCGGTCCAGGGTGCCGTCGTTAGGCTCGTCACACACGAAGTGTCTCGCGACACGCAGTGCGACGTTGCGTGCCGTCGCGGGGTGGGAGGCCAGGTCGTCGAGTGCGCTGTACAACTCCTGTTCGTCGAAGGGTCCGTAACGGCGCCCTAGCAACCGCTTTCCGCCGGGTTCGTGGCGTCTCGGGTCAAAAACGGCTCGCCCGTCGGGTGCGGCGTCTTTTGAAAACACACCCCAGCCCGTGAGGATGTCGGCGAGGCCGATGACGTCGTCCTGGTCGTAGCCGCCATGAACACCGAGCGTGTGCAGTTCGAGGATTTCGCGGGCGAGGTTTTCGTTTCGGCCGAGTTGATCGCGTCGTTGGGCGGCTTCACTGTGGGGGCCCGTGCTGCGCGCGTTGTCCAGGTACAACAGCATCGCAGGATGGGTGATCGCGGCCCGCAGCAGGCGGCGGAACGGGCCCAGCACAAATGGCCGAATGGCTTCGCGTTCGTAGGCACCGACGAGGCCGACCACCTCGTTGCGGGTCGCCGACACGGTCAGGTGGTTGGACCAGTGCGCCACCCACCGCTCAAAGAACGGCGCCTCGGAACTGGCCTGCAGGTGTGCGCGCGCGCTCAGTTCTGCGCGAAGCACGTCGCGCAACTGCTCCCTGAGCGCCTCGCGGTCCGCACCTGGACGCTGTTCGCGTGCCGCGTACAGAAGGCGCAAGGTATCGCCCGAATCGGAGAGGCCGGCGAAACAACTCGGCGCACGGGGGTCGATGCGGATTTGAGCTGCGAGCCAGCCAACGGGATCGGGCGTGGCGCGAGCGAAGTCGTTGGGTGACGCCCCCAAGCCAAATTTGTGTACGGCGATGGCGACCCGATGTTCGGCCACTTCCATTTCCACGTCCACGGACCGTTGGACCGCAACAACTGGGGCGTGTGGCCCGCGTCATCCTGCCACTAGCGCGCCTTGCGCGCCGCCGCGAAGGTGGGGCAGGGCCCCCTCCCAGAACGTTCGGCAGCCCACTTGCCGTCGACCGCAGTCTTGACTAACTTGGCCTCATGAAAACGGCCAATCAGTCCCACGTCAAGAGTTGGAACGGCGCGGCATTGTGCGTCGGGGCGTCGATCTGGATGAGGACGTGTTCGCCCGCGGGCCCATCGTCAAGGGGTCGCCGTCGAACGACCTGATCGACGAGCGACGGGCTCGATGAGGTTTTTGGGATTCGTCGGCGATCGTCCCGTTGGTCGTACCCTCTGACGGCCGCGGACGCGCTCCAGTTGGCGGCAGCGATTGAGCTTGTCGGCGATCGCCCGAAGGGGCGCGCCTTCGTGACAAACGACGAACGGCTCGCCGACGCCGCGTCGCGCACGGGCTTTGACGTGATCGTGCCTGGGGGCTGACGGCGCGAGCGAAGTCGTTGGGTGAGGCCCCCAAGCCAAATTTGTGTACGGCGATGGCGACCCGATGTTCGGCGACCTCCATTTAAGGAAGGCTTTCCAGGGTGACCGGGAGGTCGACGGGTTTGACCTCAAGTGTATTCCCGTGAATCGCCGGGGGGTCACAACTCATTTCCATTGTCCATTGGGCCACGTCGCCGGCGCCGTCTGCGAATTGGTAAACCGTGGCAGCACGCGCACAGGTGGCGATGACGGAGCCGTCACCTTGCAGGAATACGCTGCCTTGGGTCGGGCAGGCCGCGCCCAAGGCATGCCGTTGAACAATGTCGGCGGTGCCCGCAACGGTGTCGATTTCGATTTCCAATGTGCGCGTCAGTTCCGTGGGGGAGCGGTTGTCGCTGAGGGTGAGCAGGTGGCCGTCGATGAAGGTGGGGTGGTGCTGGGTGACAAAACTGAGGTCGCCGCCCGCTGATGCGGTGAGGACGAAATCCGTGCCGAGCAGCGCCTCCTCCGTGCCTGCGAGCCGCCACAGCGTGTCCAAATAGGTCGGTGAGGTGGGGTCGAAATCCACATGAAACACCGTGCTGTACGAATAGAGCGATGCCGTGAGGCGATTGAACTCGTCTACGTGCACCCCGTTGAGATGCGTAATGTCCTCGGCGCCCGGAAACTCAACGCCCCAATACTGCAACCCCAACGCACCAGAGTTGGGAATCGCCCAGAGGTCGAGCGCATCCGTGGTTTTCCACTCTGTGATCACATTCCCGACGAAATCCAATGCGATGACGCCGTCGACGATCAGGTCGCGATCGGCCTGGACCTGCTCCTCGGCGGTCAGGAGGTAAAGAATCTCGCCTGCGGAAAAGGCCATGTGGTGGACGTATTTATTGTCGAGGCCGAGCTCTTCCATCGTCCAATCTTTGGTGATCTGGCCAGTAAACTGGATTTCGATGATTCGTTCATTGTTCAGGAGTCCGACCAAGCCGGCGCTGTCCGGCAAGAACCCGATGCCGGAAATGAGGTCGTTTTCGGTGCCGAGCGCTTCGTACCATCGGACGTTGCCGAGCGTGTCTACGACGGTGAGGACGTCCTTGCGGCCGCAAGCGAACGGCATAGCCGCGGCCTCGATTGTCGATTGGCCGGTGACGATTGGCGAAATCCCGGCGACGAAGTCGGGTAAGGGGCCCGTCGTGAGAGTGTCGGCCCAGGGCTTGATTCCACCGTCTACCGAGGCGACCCATTCGTAGCTGCGGCCTGCAAGCAGTCCCCACAGAACGATGTCGTGGGCGATGGCGGGCGCTGTACTGTGAAACACGAGCGTTTCGTCGGCGGCTGTGGCGGTGAGCGTGAGTTCTGCAGGGCCGTCGAGCGTGACGGTACAGTCGGCGCGGAGCACGTTGGCCACCTGGGGTGTGCAGGAGGCGAGGACCACGGAAATCTGGGAGGGGTAGTCGACGGTGGATTCTGTCGGTTCTGTGCCGTCGGAGGGGGTGCGTTCGGGCTCCGCCGCGCAACCCGTCAGGTGTGCGACGATTGCCCATCTCGATGAGGGGGTGAAGGGAAGGAGACCCATCGTTTCCGTGACGCCCCTGCCCGAGGCACGCGCTCAAAGTGTACCCGATCCGCGGTAGGTCGGCAGACACAAAGACACCAAGTGTCGAGGCTGACGTCGACACACTGGCGTAGTCCATTGGATAGCGGGCCCCCGCGGTGGGTTGACATGGCAAATTGGCTGGTGAAGTCCGAACCGGACGTGTACGCGATTGCGGATCTCGAACGAGACGGCCGTACCGGCTGGGAGGGCGTGCGCAACTTCCAGGCCCGGAACTCGCTTCGCGCAATGGCGCTGAAGGATCAGGTGCTGTTTTACCACTCCAACGCCGACCCGCTCGGCATCTGCGGGTTGGCGGAGGTGGTGGGGCTGGCGTCGCCTGACGATACCCAATTCGACCCGGCGTCGCCCTACCATGACCCCACGGCCCCCTTGGACGGCTCCCGGTGGTCTACCGTGCAACTAGGCTTTGTTCGTCGGTTCCCGCGGGTGCTGACACTCGCAGAGCTCAAGGCGGACCCGTCGCTCCTTGGGCTGGAGTTGACGCGCAAAGGTTCGCGCCTGAGCGTTCAGCCCGTCAGCAAAGCGCATTTCGAGCGGATCGCCGCCTTGGCACGATAGCGTTGCCGTGATGGAAGCACTCGTCAGCGCCCAAAGCGTCGCCACCCACTGGGAGGTGGCCAACCGCCACGTCGATGAAGCGCTGAGAAGCGCCGTCGCACTCGCATTCGTCGGCTCGGCGTCGGCCGGGAAAGACAGTGCCATCCGAGCCCTTTTTGGGATCGACTTTGGCCAGATCGATCCCGTTCCCGGCTCTACCGACCATGTCCGGGTGGCTGCGCTGGGTCGGGACAACCAGTTGCTGCTGGTGAATACGCCAGGCTTTGGCGACGTGCGGACCGCGGTGGACAAGGCGGCACGCGCAACGCTGGACCAGGTGGACGCGTTTGTGTACGTGCTCAACTGCGACGGCGGCGCCACGGCCGATGAGCGAAGGGACCTCGGCGCCGTACATGCCTTTCGCCGGCCCACGTTGGTGTGTCTGAACAAGATCGACCTCATCCGAACCCACCAGCGCGACGACTTCGTCAAACAAACGCTCGCCCAACTCGGGGTGGACCGCAAAGACGCGGCGATTTGTGCCTTCGACCCCATGCCAGCACTTGCGGACGAGCCGATCGGCGTGGAACCGGTGTTGACGTGGATCCAGGAGGCGGTGGGCGACAGCAAGGGCCTGTTGGTCGCGAAACACGCCCGCAACAGGGCTGCCGCTTGCCAGGCGCTCATCACCACGGCGGCCCGGCGCGCAGCAGCCGCCGGGGCGGTTCCACTTCCGGGCGTGGACGCTGCCGCGGTCACGGCGTTGCAGGTGCGCTTGGTGCTCGACATCGCCCAGGTGTACGGACACCCCGCGAACAAAGACGTCGCCTTGTTCATCCTCGGCGAAGTGATGGTCTCGGCAGGGCGAGGATTTATCCGGTGGGGTGTGGAAGCGGCGCAAATCGCGGGGTGGATTCCCGGCGGACAGGCCTTACTCATCGCTACGAGCGCACTCGGCGCCGTCATCTCGGGGGCAACCACGTTCGGCGTCGGAAGGGCCACGGTCGCGTATATGGAACGGCAAGGGACGATTTCGGGTCCCGAGTTGCGCGATATTTTTGACGCCGAGGCGGGCTCCTGGCGGGATTCGAATTCCCGCTGAAAATGGTCACCCGAACGCACACAGATCCGCTCGCAGAACTCCTGCGAAAATGCCATCGACCTGAGCTGGAGCGCTTGGCGAATCGCGCTGGCGTGACGTCAAAAGGCCTGGGATTGGCCCAACTCGCGAAAACCACTGCCCTGACCCTGCGTCGCAAGGGCGGGAACGAGATTCAGAATCTGCTGTTGCGCCAAGGCGCTGGCCCCCCCTGGCGCCAGGTGGTCGAAGGCGTGCTGAGTCGAAACTCCTTGGTCGTCACCGGCGACGTGGAACAAGACGAAATCACGATTGTACGTCACACGCTTCAGCAGGCCTTGGACGGCTCAACGCCCGACGAACGCCGTGCAACCTGGGCCCAACTTGGTTTGCCAGGTCCGATTCCGCCCACCGCCGCCGAATCGGCGTGGCGTCGCCTGTCGCCCGGCTTCGCGCTGTTTGCAGCGCCGTTGTTGCTCAACCCGCTGGTTTTGCCAAGCGCGGGCGCCTTCGCGTTGTGGTGGTTCGGTCAACCGAGCGACAAGGTGCTGCTGCCCGCGATTGTCGAGGTCGCGCTGCTCCGTGCTGCCGTCCGGCATCGGGTGACGGTAGGTGTCATCGGTTCGCCGTCCACCGGAAAGGACGCTGCCATTCGGGCCTTGTTCGGCATCGACACCGGGAACATCTCGCCCGTCGCAGGCTCCACAAAAACCGTGGAGATCAAGCGGTTGCCTGGCGCCACCGCGTTGTACATCGTCAACACGCCGGGTCTTGGCGACGTCGTAGACTCGGTGACGGAAGAAGCGCGGCAGGTGATCGATCATATTGACGTGTACCTGTACGTGGTGAACGCCCAAGGCGGCGTCCAACAGCGCGAGCGCGCGGACTACGGCGTCGTTCGTCGGCAGGGTCGGCCGGTGCTCGTCGTCGTCAACAAGATCGACACGCTCCGGGTGGAAGATCGGGCCCGGTTCTTGGAGAAGACGAAGGCGCAGTTGGGGCTTGCGGACGTCGAACTGGTACCCGCTGCTTTTGACCCGCTTCCGCAGCTTGCCGACGCGCCGATCGGCGTCCTTGAGATTCGGGGGTGGATAACGCAGCGTCTGTTAGAGATGGGCAAGGATCCGGGGGCACTCGGGGCCACGATGGACCCAGCCGCCGCCGGACGTGATTAGACGCCGGGTCGGAGATGATAAATGGCCCGCTGGCTGCCTTGCCTGTTGTGGATGGCCTGTACGCCTGATGAGGCGCCCATCATCGAGATTTCCACTGGCTCGGCCGACGCGTGTCTTGGCAACACCGCGGCGGTCGCGCCTCCGGATGTGCCCTTCGTGGTGTACGAGTTTTCGGGTACGATTCAGGAAACGATACCTGGCGTCACGGACTTCAACCTTGTGGCTTGTGACGGCGCCACGAAACTCCTGCAGGTGCGTGACACAAACCAGACGGACTGGCTGATCGGTTGGACGGTCAAGGGACAAGCAGGGGACGAGATTGCCCCCACGCCGGACGTGTTGGTCGGGGCCCAAGTGGACGTGCTGTTCCGCGCCAACGACGATGGTAAATCCGCGGGCTTCGTGGTGGCCGAGATCGACGATGGCCCGCTGGTCGCGGCGATGGATGCGGGTGTGGACACGAATGCGCTGGGCGCGGACGAAGTGCCCGGGGCCACCGTGTGGTTCGGCGAATGGGTGACCACGGAGGACCTGGAATGCGGTACGGCCCACGGCTACCAGATCGACTTCCAAGGCGACGAGTTGGTATCGGTGGACCCGGTGGCCGACGCCAAAGTTGTCATCCGAGGCACGACGTTTACGGCCCAGGCGATCTCGGCCTACGAATATGACTCCGAGCCCCTGTGCTCGACAGTCGGCAACCAACTGATGTGGACGCTGTTCCGGGACCCTGCGTGATCCTGTTTGCCGCGTGTGCGCCCGCGCCCGTGGTACTGCCCGAGGCACAGCCCGTCGGTCACGACACCGGGGACCCGCTAGAGATCCCGTCCGGTTGGACGCTGGTCGTGGACGTCGGCACCGAGGTCGAGGTCGGTCATCCCGTCGCCTCCGCCACCGCACAAGGAGACGTCGTTGTGGCCTGGCTTGCGGTACAGGGCAGCGAGCGCAGCTTGTGGTTCGCACAAGAGAGAAAGGCCCCATTTCGGGTCGATGACGGAAATCCGCCGCCGATCGTCGCATCGGCGCGTGACCCGGGTCTGAGCGTGGTCGGGTCCGATGTAGCGCTGGTGACGGGGTCCTCGGACGGCGTGACCACAACGGTGGACCTGTGGCGGTGGACGGTGGGGGACATGCCTGTAGAGACGGTCCTGGCGTCCAGCACCGAGGATGACCCGGTCGATCAACCCGAGATCATTCATGACGCCGCCGGACGGCTCCTGGTGGCGTGGAAACAAGAAATAGGCCCGACTTCCACGGTTTGGGTCGGTTCCGACCTCACCGGGTTCTTGCCGCAGGCCGTGACCGCATTTCCCGGCGCTGCGTGTCCGTGTTGCCCACATTTCTTGCTCCCGCTCGCAGGAGGCGACGTCGCTCTGGCCGTTCGCACCGACGTGGACAATACGCGCGAGGTCCACGTGGCACGCGCGGCCGCAGGAACGACGCAGTTTGACCTCGTGGCGCAAGCGACCCACTCGGGTTGGTGGATTCCGGCCTGCCCGTTTGAGGGCCCAGAGCTGGCGGAACTCGACGAAACGCTGCTTGTGACGTGGTCTGACGGCTCATCGGGCGACTTGGTGGTGTGGACCGGCCGCTCGGAAAATGGCGGCGCCAGTTGGTCCGACGACGCTCCGGTCGCCGCGGACGCACCTTGGGACCAGCAGTCGCCTCGGATGTTGGCGGTAGGCTCGGACCTGTGGGTGGTCACCCACCAGCCCGACGCGGTGTTGTGGCAATCGTCGGACGTCGGTCAGACGTGGACGGAGTTGCAGCTCCCCCTTCCGCTCGCTCGCGTGGCCTTGGTCGACGTGCAAGGCAAGTTGAAAATCGTTGGGACGGAGTCGGGTCGCCGGGTGTGGATCGGGAATTTGTGAAAGAAATTTTCCGCCCGAAAGTCCGGAGCTTCCTTGCCGTTGAAGGCGCACGGAGGCCAAAACGATGGTCCTGCTCGCCAATACGATGCGGTTGGGTACCGCCTACGCAATCGCACAGATTCTGACGGGCGTGCAGCTTGGAAGCATGATGGCGTTTGCTGTACTCGCGCTCGGCATCACGCTGGAAGCGTCTGCCATCATTCTTCCCATCGGGCTTGTGATGGTCGCGATTCAAACGCGGTGGATCGACAAACTGCTGGTCCGGTTCGCCAAACGCTGAGGGCTCACCACCCCAACGGTAAACCAAGCGCCACGAAACCCCACAGCACCACCGTCCATGCGAGTCCAAAGCCGACCGAGTACGGGATCATCGTCCCGATCAGCGTGCCTGCGTCGGCGTCTGGGCTCCAACGCCTGCATGTGGCGAGCACGAGCGGGAAGTAAGGCATCAGCGGCGTCACGATGTTTGTGATGCCGTCTCCCACACGAAACGCGGCTTGTACGAGGTCCGGTTGCAGGCCGAGTCGGATCCCGACGGGCACCAGGATGGGTGCGAGCAACGCCCACTTGGCGCTCGCCGATGCGATCGTCAGGTTGAGCAGGGCCACGAATCCGATGACACCGAGCAGCGCTGGGAAACCGCCGACCCCTGCGCCGGACAGCAGGTCGCCGCCTCGGACGGCCAACCAGATTCCGAGCGACGACCGGTCAAACGCGTCGAGGAAAATGGCGGCGAAAAACGCGAGCACGACGTAGCCGGACAGGGTGCGAACAGCGCCTTCCATGGCCGCAACGACGTCGCGGTGATCGCGAAACAGCCTGGTCGAAAAGCCATGGACGATTCCCGCTAGGGCTGCAGCGCCGCTCAACAGTGGGACAAGGCCAGCCATGAGGGGCGCCTCTCGTCCGAGCAAGGAATGGGAAGCGTCGCGCAATGGCGAGGTGGCGGGCAGAGCGGCGGCCAACAACAGCGCTGCGATCAGCACGAGCACGGCGACACCGCGGGTTGGAAAGTGGCTCGTGACGGAATCGCCTTCGGGCGCCACCACAACCAAGTGGGCCAACCTGGGCGTGACGAATCGGTCGGTAATCACCCAGCCGACGACGATCAGAACGACAGCACTTGACGCCGTGAACGCCAAGTTGCCAAGAGGGCCCAGCACATAGGTGGGGTCTACCAAACGGGCCGCCTGTTGGGTCAGACCGGCCAACAGGGGATCGATGGGCCCGGGAACGAGGTTGGCGCCGAAGCCTCCGGACACACCGGCGAAAGCGGCCGCGATTCCTGCCATGGGGTGGCGTCCCGCTGCGTGAAAGGCGATGGCGGCGAGCGGAAGCACCACGACGAATCCGGCGTCCGCCGCCACATGACTCAGGATGCCGGCGAGGATGACGGCCGGCGTGAGCCAAGCGGAGGGTGTGGCGCGGACAATCGCTCCGAGCATGGCTCCGACCAGGCCAGACCGTTCTGCGACGCCGACCCCGAGCATCGTGACGATGACGACGCCCAACGGCGGAAAACCGGCAAAAGCTGGCACGACCCGCGCGAGTCCGGTGGCCAGCGCGTCGGGTCGCAACAGCGGAACGACAACGATGGGAAGGCCTGTTCGGGGGTCGAGTGTGTCGGGATGCGGTCCTGCGAGCAGCAACGAGGCGGCCGCACACAGGGCCAACGCCACCACGAACAGGACGACGGGGTCCGGCAAGCGTCGGGTCACGGGGGCCCGTGAGCCTCGTCGTCGTCCATGTACCCAAGTCCCTGGAGGAGTTCGAGCTCCGAGCTGCCAGCCGCGGCGCGCATGGAGTGGATTCGCGAGACCTCACTCGGGGGCGGAATATTGACCGTGCCCGGCTCGATTCGGTACGCGCCGGACTGCCCGCGGGCGAACCGGCCGCCGTTTTGGCCCGGATACAGCGCGACGTCTTCGCCGCCGACGCGAATCGTAGCGGTCGTTTCGTCCGTCGGAGCGTCGAAGCGCACCCAAAGAATACCGTCTTGCGGATTGGTCCCGGGCGTCCAGGTCATCGTCAACCGGTCCTCCGACAAGGCCACCGTGCCGATCTCGCCCACGGTACGACGGGGCGCTTCGCCCCATTCCTGGTTTGTTGGGTTTTCCAACGCAACTTCGGGATCGACGACGCCCGCAGAAAGCGCGGGGCTCGGAAACGCAAACACGACCTCCGGTCTCGTGGTTCTCGACGGGGATAAGGACACGAACACGCGCCAACCCGGTCCCACTTCCATCCGATGTACGGTCGCGAGTTCCCGGCGGAAGGGTTCAAGATCTTTCGCAGTGGACAGGTCGACGGTGGCGCCGGGGTCGGCCTTGAGGTCGAACAACTCCTCCTGCCCGGTGCCGGTGTGCAGTACGAACAGGTGTTGGCGGCTGATCACGCCCCATCGTTCGTGGCCGTACCGGAGGTGTGCTGTGCCAATGGCTCGGTCGCTCCAGTCGGTGGGTTGCCCCGTGAGCAGGGGGACCAGCGAGCGGCCGTCCGAAGGCGGCGGATTTGACAGGTGGAGCAGTTCATAGAGCGTGGGCGCGATGTCTACAAGGGTGACGGGGGCAGAGATGCGCTGCGGGACGGCGTTCCCGTGGCCCCCTCGCACGAGGAACAACGCGTGGGTCAGTTCGGGCCAAAGCGCATGGTTGTGCTCGAAGCCCCCATGTTCAAACAGTTCCTCACCGTGATCGCTGTGTAGAACGCTGAGTTTTTGGCCCGGCATGCGGTCGTGCCGGTCAAACAAACGACCCAACTCAGACGACAGGTAGGCCATCTCGGCGTCGTACAGTTGTTTTAGCTGCCGTTCGCGTTGGGGCGTCATCTCACCGCGTTTCATCATGCTCAAGACGCCCGAGCGTGTCGGGTTGGGCGGCATGCTCGGGTCGGGGTCGGTCACGAAGTGCGATTGGAAGGGACCCGGCGCGTTGTACAACATGTGGGGGTCCATGAAGTGCAGGAACAGGAAGGTGTCGCGGTCCTGGTGCTCGTCGAGCCAGTCCAGTGCTCGTTCGACCTGTTCCTCCGCTTTGCCATGACCGTCGAACCACCAGGAGTCAAAACCATCATCAAAATCGAATCTGGGCTGCAGATGGATGTTGGCGACGATTGCACCTGTCGCGAATCCGTTCCTTTGAAACACGGCCCCGACGTTTTCCGCGCCCACGGCTTCCAACGGGTCCCGGCCCGTCGTTGCCGCACGAAAGGAGGGCCGCGTTCGGGGCGCGGGCGTCCAGGCTTGGTCGAAGATCACGGAAGTCGCGGCAATCGCGTCCAGTTCAGGTGTGACGTCGCCGCTGCCTCCCCAGGCGGCAAGCCGATCGGGCCGAGTGGTGTCCAGACCGATGACAAGCACGTGCCGGACTGGACCCTTGGATTCGCCCCAAACGGTGGGAGAACCGATGAACGCCCAGTCCAACTCGGGCCTGCCGTAGGTTCTTGCGCTGAGGCGCAATGTGACGGACTTGCCGGCGTAGTCGGACAGGTCCACACGCCAGCGAGCGAAGTCGGCACCAGGCCGTGGGGTGCGCTCGCTATCCACCTCGGTGGTTACTCCATCGATCACCACGCTCAGCACGACTTCCGCGCCATCGCTAACAGGGGAGCGAAAGGGCGCAGCTTCGGTGCCCAACCAGCCCTCAAACTGAACGCCTCCTTCGGGGAGCGTCAGGTCCCACTCGCCGGTCGCGGGTGCAGGAAGCAGCAAGCCGTTGCGCGTCAGACCCTCGAACGTCAATTGGCCCTTCACGAAGTCTTGGACGTCGTCACCGGAAGCCTTGGCGTCGTGTCGAATGAGGCTCGCGGCGAGGCCAGGCCAACCCAATACGACGCTGTCGCGGACTACCTCGTCGCGCCATCGGAGCGAAATCTCGTTCTCTTTGACGCGCCACGTACCGACGCTCTGTTCGCCGGACGTCGGCGGATCATAAGGCACGTCCACGCCCGCAACCCGCAGCACCATGTCTCGAGGCGCTGCGCGACGGCCATCGTTGCCGACGTCGATTGGAAGTTTGGCCTGGTAGTTGTGTTGCGATTCCTTACGCGATGACTTTTCCGTCAACTCCAACACGAGGCCGTCGGACGAAAGGCCCTTGATCACAGCGGCTTCGCCGAAGGTCCATCGGCCTGGCAACACGGCGAGTGGAAACGTCGGTCCTGCCCCGGTTGTGGACAGCCCGGGATCGACGAAGGCCTCGGGTCGGTCTGGCAGAGGCGGATAGGACCACTGCCAACAGGCCGGAAGCATTGACAGCAGAAGGACGAGCATGGCCGGTGCGCATATAAGGCGCCCACGCGGTCAGGGCACCGCCGGGAGGCACCGTGAATCGGGAGACGGCCACTGCGGTGGCGACCTGGACATTTCTGTTGCACGCGAGGGGCGTCCCTAGCGACGTGTTGCCGGTTCGACGCCGCTGTGAGGCGCTGTCTGAGCTGCGGGACGACACGAAAGTAGCGGACGCTGGCAACGCGCTGATCGACGAGATCGTCACGTTGCTCGACGGTGAAGACGGGGCTTCCATCGAGGCGGCCGCACGGTTGTTGTTCGGCGATCGTGTAGCCACGGATCTGGGGGCAGGAAGCCGCGAAGAACGCCTGGTGCGCCTGCGAAGGCATCAGTTTGCCGTAGGATTGCCGTGGATGGCGCGGTTGTGGGAACTCAGGCCCGACGGTGGCGTTTTGCCAGGGTGGCTGGTGATCGACGGTGTCACGGACATGGTGCGCGCGCTTGATCCCAATCCCTGGAACGACATCGATGAAGAGCGCCGGCTTCCCGTAGGCGACTTCCTCGTGTTGTGGGAGTTGGGTGGCAACGCCGCTGTGTACGTAGCGAGGGCCTGATGTTGCGGTGGACCGCCGCGGGCGCCGTGCTCATGCCTTCGGCTGTACAGATTCGCTGTGGGACGGAAGGACTGGCGGGTCTGGCTGCGGGCGCGCCTGCGTTGTCCTCCCCAATGTCCGCCGACGACGTCGTGAACAACCTGTCGTGGTTTGTGAATCGTTTGGACCCGCGCCAAACGCGTTGCACGACGGCCGTGCTTTCGGACCCGAGCGACGACGTGGACGTGCTTTCGCGCGGGGTCGAAGCGGCGCGGGAGGTCGGGCTGCGTCGACTGACGGTGCATGTTCCGCCGGAACGGGTACACCTGGCTGCGCGGTTGGGGGCGGATGCGGTGGCCGTCCCCGTGACATCGTTGCACGCCGCGTCGTGGAAGGCATGCACGGTCGAGTTGACCGCAGTCGTACCACTCGCCCGGGAACGGCTGCCCGAGTTGACCGCGTTGGCGGCGCGCTTCGTGAAGTTGCGGCCCAATCGCGTGGTGTTCCACTGGCCTTCGCCGGTACCCGGGGCCGAGCCTCCGCCACGCTACGATGTCCTCGGTGCGCCGCTTCGTGTTGCCGTGGCCGCCTTGGACGCCGCTTCCATCGCCTGGGGCGTGAAAGGGCTTCCCGCGTGTGCACTTGCGGCGATGGGCATGTCGGCCCCCGAGGCGCATGCCTGGCGGACACACAATCGTTGGTTGGTAGATGCCCAACACCAACTCGGCGCTGCGCTGCTGTGGTTTCCCCAGGTGGTTCGCGCCATTCACGTCGACAGTTGCCGTGTGTGCAGGGCTGCGAGCCGCTGTGACGGGGTTGCCCTTCAGTGGCTTGAAGCGGGACTCGCAGGACCGCTGGAACCGATCGGGGAGGGTGACCATGCCGCGGCTTGATTGGGTCGAGGGCCAAGGCCACGACAGGTCCTCGGAGCCCGAAGCACCCACCCGCCAGGGTGCCACGGTCCTGCTGGTGGCGACCGAGGCCGTCGGCCTACCACACCTGTTGCGCTCCATGGGCTTTGACACCGACGTGTACAGGGATGTCGCCAGTGCCCGCCTTCGGCTCGCCCGCCGTGACATCGCAGTTGCGGTCGTGGACCAAGACCAGATCGGCGCCGCGGGGATTCGCGAATTGATCGACGCGAGCGCAACCACCGAGGTCGTTGCCTTGTCGTCGGGCGGTCCTGCGGGTTGGCGCGAGGCCTTACTGGCAGGCGCCGGACAATGGTTCGAACGCCCGCTTCCCGACGTGGGGCGTCTGGTTCACGCTGTGCAGTTGGCGCTGACGACTCACCGGAGTCTGCAGGTGGAACCAGGGTTGTCTCCAGGCGCGCAGGAGGGCCTCGTGTGGCGCAGCGCGCCGATGTCGAGGGTCGCCCTCGACGTGAGGAGGCTGGCGCCTACGCGCGTCTCCGTGTTGGTCACAGGAGAAACGGGCACCGGGAAAGAGGGCATTGCCAGGGCGTTGCACGATTGCAGCGGGCGCCGCGGTCAGTTCGTGGAGATCAATTGTGGCGCGGTGCCCCCAGACCTGCTTGAGAGCGAGCTTTTTGGGCACGAGAAGGGCGCCTTCACCGGCGCGACTGAGCGGCGCACGGGGCAGGTTGCGGCGGCCGCGCACGGCACGCTCTTTCTCGACGAGATCGGCGACTTACGCTTGGACCTCCAGGTCAAGCTCAATCGGTTCCTCGATACGGGCAGGTACCGTCCCGTAGGTGCGAGCGGGGTCGAGCGAGACAGCCATGTGCGGGTCGTCGCCGCTACCCACCGCAACCTCAAACAACTGGTGAGCGAAGGGAAATTTCGGGAGGACCTGTACCATCGGTTGATCGGGGCGACGATTCGAGTGCCCGCGCTTCGCGATCGGCGCGATGACATCCCGCTGCTGGTGGCCCATTTCCTCGACGTGTTTCAGGTCGCGGATTCGCTGGGTGTGGGCGGAGTTGCGCCCGACGCCTTGGACGTGCTCGTGCGTGCCGCGTGGACGGGCAACGTGCGGCAGTTGCGCAACGTCGTGCGTGCGTCCATGTTGGCGGCCTTGCCGTCGCCGAGGATCGAGCGGAAACATCTCCCGGAAGAGTTGACGATCGAGCCCGCGACGCTCCCTGGCCTTCCCGAGGGTCTGCCACTTGGCGAGTTTTTCGACCTTCCGTGGGCGGAGGCGCGGGTGGCAGCGTTGGAGGCCTTTGCCCGCGCTTACGTGAGAGAACGATTGGCCCGGCATGGCAGCGTGGCGGAGGCTGCTCGGTCGGCGGGGATGGCGCCTTCGAACTTCTCACGGCTGAAAGGGCGGCTCGGTGACAAAGCGGACGAATGAAGCGCGGGTGAAGGGCCTGTGAAGCCGTCCGGGGGCGGAAAAGAGTTGGGTTAGCTGCGGCCCCTTGGTGAGGTCAAAAGTGACGACGTTTGCGGAAATGGGCGATCTAGGCCACGAACAGGTACTGTACTGTCGCAACGACGACGTCGGTCTGCGGGCCATCATTTCCGTTCACAGCACGGCGCTTGGACCAGCCCTCGGTGGAACCCGGCTGTACGACTACGCCACCGAGGCCGACGCGCTGCGGGACGTGCTTCGGCTCTCTCGGGGCATGACGTACAAGGCCGCGGTGGCGGGTTTGGACCTCGGCGGTGGCAAGGCCGTGATCATCGGTGACACCTCCATCAAGAGCGAAGCGCTTTTCCGGGCTTTCGGACGCCACGTGCAGAGTCTAGGCGGGCGCTACATCACGGCCGAAGACATCAACACCAACGTCGAAGACATGAACCACATTCGTCGCGAAACGAAGCACGTGACCGGCGTTGGCGCACACGTCGGGGGGTCAGGCGATCCTTCGCCAATCACCGCGTGGGGTGTGTTCAACGGGATTCGGGCCTGTCTGGAGGTGACCTATGGGTCGGCCGACGTGGCAGGGCGCACGATTGCAATTCAGGGCTACGGCAACGTCGGGCGCCACCTGGCAAGGTACGCCCATGAGGCGGGCGCTCGGTTGCTTGTGGCCGACATCAACGCGAAAAACGTCGCATTAGCAGTGGAACAATTCGGGGCGACACCCTTGGAGGGAGAAGCGTTCTTCAGCGCGGATTGCGACGTGATTGCGCCGTGTGCGATCGGTGGCATCGTCAACCAACGCACCATCCAGCAGTTGCGCGCGCCCATTGTGGCCGGCGGCGCCAACAACGTGCTGGCCAACGAGGTGCGCGACGCCGAGGCGCTTGCGGAACGCAATATTTGTTACGCGCCAGACTACGTGATCAATGCGGGAGGCCTCATCAGCGTCAACGCGGAACTCAACGGTTGGGGAGCTGGCAAAGCGATGGACGACGCCAGCAACATCTACAACACCGTCAAACGGGTACTGCACAAGGCGAACGCGGAGTCGATCACGACGATTGCGGCGTCCAATCGTATTGCTGAAGAGCGCATCGAGGCGGTCGCTCGTTTGAAACGGCTGCGTTTGTCGTGAACGCCGGTCGGGCGCATTTTACCGTCCACACGGACGTGTTTGATGGCCCGCTGGACCTGTTGCTCCACCTCGTTCAGCGTGATGGCGTGGACCTCGCCCATTTTCGCGTGTCCGACATTGCGTCGGCCTACCTCGAGGCGCTCGATCGCCTGGTAGCGATCGACCTCGCGATTGCTGGCGACCATCTCGTGATGGCCGCGACGCTCGTTCATTTGAAGAGTCTGGAGCTGTTGGGTCGACCCGCGGTGCTCGATCCGGACGAGCCGGATCCGGCTGAAGCGCTGGCGGAACAGATCCGAGCGCATGCCATGTTGCGGGAGAGTGCCGAACGGCTGGACCGGTTGCCGAGGGTAGGACGCGACGTGGCGGTTCGGTCGTCGCCGGAGCCGACGTCGGGACGAACCCTGCAACCCGGCGACATTTGGCAGCTGTTGGACCTATATGAAACCTTGTTGCGACGGACCCAGGTCCCGCTCGCGGACGTCGTCATTCACGGCGACGTCATTCACGTGGAAGACGCGCTTGCGTCGATCCGCGGCTGGCTGTCTGCGGGCGGTGGCCAAGGCGCGTTGTTGGAGTTGCTCGCAGGTCGGGCGACCCGGGCCGAACGTGTGGTCGTTTTCCTTGCCGTGTTGGAGCTGTGTCGGCTCGGCGAGGTGGACCTGCACCAAGCGACCCACCTCGGTCCTGTGGACGTGTGGACGCGTCGGCGGGCAGCATGAACGAACTTCCGCTGCCACCGGTGGCCCCACAACCGCTGGTTGCGGCGGTAGAAGCCCTGCTGTTTGCCCAGGGGGAGCCCGTGACGGCGCACCGGCTGGCGGAGGCTGTGGGCGTCGGCGCAGAAGAAGTCGAGCGCGCGTTGGCCGTGTTGGCGCTTCGCAACGCTGGGCGCGGTGTCCACTTGGTGGCGGTGGCGGGTGCTTGGCAGTTGAGAACCGCTCCCGAATTCGGTGAAGTTGTTGCCCGCCTTCGCGCCGAATCACCCATTCGGCCGACACGGGCGGCACTCGAAGTGCTGGCGGCCGTCGCTTGGCGTCAGCCTATTACCCGTGCGGAGATCGATGCCGTGCGGGGCGTGGACTCGCAAGGCCCGCTGCGTTGGCTGCTCGACCGCGACCTGTGCCGCCGTGTGGGCAGGAGAGCGGACCCCGGTCGACCTTCGGAGTATGGCACCACAGACGCGTTCTTGGTGTGGATGGGGCTCTCGTCGATTGAGGACCTTCCAACCGCGACGTTGGAGCCGCGTTAGCGGCCGCGGCTTGTTGGGGTGGGTGGTGTCGGACGGTCGGATGCGCCTGGCGAGGCTGATGGCGGAACGCGGCTTGTGTTCCCGTCGTGAGGCTGAACAGTGGATCAAAGCGGGACGTGTCCGCGTAGACGGCGAGCTCGCTTCCGGCGTGGTTGTCTTGGACGGAGCGACCGCTTTGGTCAAGGTGGACGGCAAGCCCTTGCCACCAGCCGCCGAAAAGCGCTGGTTCTTGTACTACAAGCCGAAAGGTCAAATGATCACACGCCGCGACCCCGAGGGCCGCAGCGACATGGACGAGATGTTGGGCAAACTCGGCACCAAGGTGGAGCCAGTGGGTCGGCTCGACTTCGATACCGAAGGCGCGCTGCTTCTGACCAACGACGGCGACATCGCGCACCGTCTGTTGCACCCATCACGCGCGGTTCCGAAGCGGTACCTTGTGAAATGTTACCGAACGCCTTCGGACAAAGACCTGGTGGCGATTCGGGATGGCGTATGGTTGGAAGACGGGAAGACCAAGCCTGCGCTTTGTCGCAATGTGACCTCTACGACGACCGGCAATACCTGGGTCGAAGTCACCGTCACCGAGGGACGCAATCGCCTCATCCGCCGCATGTTTGCGCAGTTGGGGCATCCCGTTTCGAAGCTGAGGCGCGAGAGTTTCGCGACCATCAGTGTGCGAGGCTTGGAGAGGGGTCAGGTGCGTCCACTCACCGGGGACGAAATTCGCCGGCTTCGCGAAATCGCCGAGGGAGTGACTGCAAAGCAGGCTGGCCACGAACGGCCCATCGGTCACGCACGCCCCAAAGCCAAGCCATCGACGCGGGAAAAGGCGCCCAAGAGGCGCAAGCGTGATTGACGGAGCCAGTTTTGGCGTTAACAGGGCCGTGCTGCCGCGGGGTGGAGCAGCCAGGTAGCTCGTCGGGCTCATAACCCGAAGGTCGTGGGTTCAAATCCTGCCCCCGCAATCTGCATGAAACCCGTCAGAACATTGTTCTGGCGGGTTTTTCAGTTTTCGGCCGAGCGCCTCACAACTTAAGGCCGTTGCATGAACACGCGGATGGCCGGATTTCTGTCGGGTTTTCTGGGGTGGCAAGGGTGCGCTCCGGACCCTGAGCTTGACGATCTGGCCTGCCTGTCGGTGGAACTGGGTGAGGCGTGCCCCACCGAGGCGAAGGCTCGGAATGTGCTTGTGGGGAATCGCACCTGCGAAAATCCCGTGCGCGAGGTCATCGCAACGGGGGCCTTTGCCTCTGTCCAAGACGGAAACTACAGTTCTTATGGCGGTTGGTTTCCGCTCGACGATACCGGTGTGGCTGGCGCTGGAAGCATCGAAACCACGCGGTGCTGCTACGAGGCTGCGTATCGAACGCTTCAGGGTCAGGCCTGCGTGATTGGGCGCCCGTTGCGGCGGCGCGGAGTCCAGGTGACGGCGGGCGTGATTCGCGGTGTGCCTTGGGGGTCTGTGTTGACGCCGAGGCTGGACGTCCCGGATCGGCCGGACAAGGCAACCTCTTGGACCCGAATCGCACTGTTGGAACACGCCTCCGTGGTGGCATTCTTCCGTTTGCAGGCAGACCTCGTAGCCCTAGGCGCGCCCGCGGAACTCGTGAAACGCGCAGGATCCGCCGCCCGCGACGAAGTGCGTCATGCGGCGGAGGCCTTCGGGCTGGCGTCTGCCTACGCAGGCGTTCCAATAGGTCCGACCGTGTTCCCTCCGCGCAGTTGGCCGCGGGCGACCCTTCGTAGGCTTGCGGTGGAGTCGATCACCGACGGCTGTGTGGGTGAAGCGCTTGCGGTGGCCGTTGCCGCGACACAATGGCGTGGCACGTCGGACCCCGCGGTCGCCAACGTGCTCGCCCGCGTGATTCACGACGAAGCCAACCACGCCGCGTTGGGAGCGGATGTGGCCCGGTGGGCGATTCGCACAGGTGGACCGCGTGTGCGGAGGGCGGCGATGGTGGCGTGGACGGCCTCGAAGCTACCGGAGCCTGATGGCTACGGCCTCGTAGCGGATTCCTCGGTGAGGGCCGCGCTGGGTCAGATGTGGGACGAGGTGGTCCGTCCCGCCGTGCACGAACTCTTAGCAGCTTGAACCGGAACCCTTTCCAAACCCGGCGGTCGTGACACGAAAGGTGTAAGAGCGCCTGTTGCGCCCCGTTCACCTTGCGGAGGTCCGGTGCCGTTCTGGCTCGTTCCCATCGCCGCCGCTGCAGAGGTCGATGTCAGCTGGGCCCGCTGGGTCGCGCTGCAGCCTCCCGAACCGGTTGTCCCTGCGCCACCGCCGGGTCCCGTCGTGGTTCGTCGGGATGTGTTGCTCACGGCGCGGGCGGATCAGGTGGATGTGGACGCGACATGGTCCGTCGTTGGCGTGGGTCGGGTCTCCATTCCCGTTTCCTCGCCGGTGGTGGTGTTGGCGATTGTGGTCAACGGCCGAGTCGCCGCGCCGCGAGAGGTGGATGGCGGATTCGTGATCGACGTGGAGAGCAGCGGGGCGGCGATCGTTCGTCTCCGGGGAACCCTGCCCGGGGACGCGCTGCGCGATTCCCTGGCCCTGCCGTTGGGGGCAGCCGCTGTGGGCACCGTGATCGTGAACGGGATTGACGACGGGCTTGTCGCCACCTTGAGTTCCTCGTCCAGTGTGCCCGTGCGGGCGGATCACCGTACGACATGGACCGGTGCCGACGACCTGATCTTATCGGTGGGGCCCGAGCCCCATGTGGCGATCGAACGGGTCCTTACGGCGGAATGCGGGCTTGGTTTCACCGTGGACGAGGCCAGTCTCACCACGCACGTTCGTGCGGTGGCCACGTTGATCGCCGGGAATCCAGGTGCCGTCGCCGTGACCATTTCGGGGGCGCCCGAGGGCGCAGCGTTGTCAGGGGACGCGGGGTGGACGCGGCAAGGTGATCGGTTCGTTCTGCCCGAGGCCGGCGCCATCGCCCACCTCGATTTGGTTTGGACCCAGCCGCTCCCGCCATCGGGCCGGGTGGTTTTGCCCGGTTGCGCGGTGGCGGAGGCGTTCCGCACAGATCACGCTGTCACCGTCTCCCGTGACGGAACCGTGGACGTTTGGGCCGACGTGGCCATTCCACCCGTCGCGTCGTCGGCGGTGCCTGAGGGTCTGAAGGGCCTCGTCAATGGCAAAGCCGACGCGACCTACGCCGGCGCCCGAGCACCGGGGGGTTTCCTCAATATCGTCGCAACCAAACCCGACCCTGTCCCGGCCTTGGTTGTGGACGTCGCCCAGTTGACCGTTGCGACGACGGACGACCGTCGTGCGCTCATTCGCGCACAATATGCGGTGCGAAATGACCGCGCGCAGGCGTTGGTCCTCGGCTTGCCCGAGGGTGTTTTCGTCGTGTCAGCGCGGGTTGCTGGGGCCGCCGTTTCTCCTTCCAGATTTGGCTCAGACCTTCGACTTCCACTGCCTCGGTCGGCGGAGGTGGTGGATGGACTTCTGTCCGTCTCTGTGGAAGTCGTTCTCGTCGTTCGCGATACCGGGTGGTCCGGTTCTGGGGTCGTTCCCCTACCTACCGTAGATGCCGACGTCGCGGTGCAGCGGGTGCTGCTGCATGTTCCACCGGGGTGGACCGCGGAGGCCGTTCCTGGAACCGCGCACGTGGTCGACGCATTTTCAGAAGGTGAGGGGATTCATTACGGATTTGCGGATGAAAAGGACGCGCGCATCGCTGAGGCAGATCAAACATTACAACGGGCGATCGACGCGTGGATGTCCGGTGACGTGGAGCAAACGAAGATTGAGTTGAGTCGGCTCGACGCCATCGGCGCAAAAAACGCGGACATTTCCCGGTTGACGGACAACCTCGATAAATTGTCGGACAACGAAGAAACGGAATCGGAACGTAGGGTCAAGGAACAAGCTCAGGCCCGGGTCGGCGGCATGGCGGACCGTCAGCAGGAACTGCTGCGCGAAGCGGATGATGCGCTTGCGACTGGCGATGCCGAAAAGGCCGCCGCGTCCTACGAGGAGGCGATCGTATTGGGAGGTAAGTTGTCGGTTTTTGAGAAAAAGGAAGATGCCGACGTCTCCACGAGAAACCGGCGAGCGGCGGAACAGGTTGTCGTAGCCAAAGAAGAGGCGTTCAAGCAGAAAGCGGCAAAAGCGGAGGCCGATAAACCTGCGACCGAGGAGGTGGTCGTTGGGCACGTGGACGAGGTGTTCTTGGATGGCAACGGCGAAACAGGGGAAGGAAATATGGGAACCATGGGAAATGTGGGATTAGGCGTGTTGGGTGGCCTTATTCCCGAAGGCCGGAGCTACCAGTCGTCCATCGCAGAACCTACGGTGATGGCGGCTCCGGAACCAGACGTGTCTTACGAAGTTGAATTTCATAAGACGCCTTATGGGGCCCCGGCCGAGGCCCCTCCGTCACAAACGCGCGATTCCCGTGCTTCGGGACCGACTCGTGTTGAATCCCGGCCGGCAATTCGGGCGGTGACCGAAGGCGGAATCGTTCCGTCGTTTGGGTCGCCAGTGTTGTTCGAACACCTGCTGTTGCCGCCTCGCGGCGGTGGTGGGGTTGAAATCAAAGCGGAAAATAACTCTAGGAGGGATCGATGATCACGTCGTTGTTCATTCAGTTGGCAATGGCCGCGGAACCGGATTCCGTACACATGAACCTCGATCAGTTCCTCGCGCTGTACGAGCAGTCGAAGAACCGCCCCAAGCCGCCGGAGGAGCCGCCGCGCTCGTTCGCGGTTCCGTCGGCGCGCTTGACCGGTGAGGTGGTCAGCAACGATGGTGTCGCCAACCTCGCCATTTTACGAGGTCGAATTGTCGTAGATAACTTGAGCGGAGATTGGGTCCGAATTCCCGTTCTCCCGCGGGCCGTGGCGCTGCGGTCCGCGCGGATCGGCGGGCGAGACGCACCGCTGGTACTCGACGGAGACGCCTACACGCTCGTCACCCGAACAGCGGGTCAGCAGACGTTGGACGTGGAATTCGCGGTCCCCCTCACCGTGGACAAAGGTGTGGTGCGCATGACCGCCGGCCTGGGGCTCGCGGGCGCCACGGAAATTGAGCTCGCGCTTCCAGGGTCTGACGCGGTGGACATCGTCGCGAGTAGCGGTCAGGTGCGCAACGAGCGGGTGGAGGGCAATCGCCGAATGATTTCGATCGGTGTGCCGGTGGGTCAGCACCTCAACATTTCGTGGCAGCGCGCGTTGCCGGAAGAAGCCGCACGCGACGCTCGAATCGTGGCGGAGATGACGACGCTGGTCACGCTCGGCGATGGCATTGTGAAGGCCAACGTTCGTGTGGAAGAAACCGTGTTGTTCGCAGGCGTCTCCCAGCTGAAATTTCAGGTGCCGACTGGAATGACCGTGATCGGTGTCACAGGCACCGGTCTACGCGACTGGAAGGCGGAAGAAGGAACGCTCACGGTCAAGCTCGCGTACGCTGCGGAGGGCGCCGTACATCTGTCGGTCGACCTCGAACGCCCCATGGTGGCGTCTGAGCAGGAGCTGTCGTTGCCTGTGTTGCAGCCGATTGGCGTCGAACGCACACGAGGGTCCGTAGGTGTCGCGGTACTTGGCACACTTGAGATCGATGGCGACCGCGGCACGACCGGCGCCGTAGCTGTGGACCCACGCGCGTTGCCCGCGCTCACCGGCATGACGGCGCAGCCGGTGCTCGTGGCGTGGAAATACCTGGGCAGCGAGGTGAAAATCCCTGTGGCGTTGGCCGACAACGATGATGTGGAGGTGCTCGTCACCCTGCTCGACCAGGCGAACGCCACGACGATGGTGACCACCGACGGGCGTCGGCTCACAAGGGTCGTCTGGCAGGTGCGCAACAATCGGCGCCAGTTTTTGCGGCTGTCGATGCCAGGGGGCGCCGAGGTGTGGAGCGCGCGGGTTGGTGGGCACGCCGTACAACCCGCCAGGGACGGGATGGGCCTCTTGTTGTTACCTTTGGTGAGGTCGGACACGGGCCCAGGCACCGCTGCGGCCTTCGATGTGGAGATCGTGTACGTCGAAACCGGGGAGGCGCCGGTTTCCGGACGGGCGCGATTTGATGCGTCGCTCCCGGTAGCCGATGCGCCGACCAGCTACGTCGCTTGGACCGTGTACGCGCCGACGGAGGCGAAAGTGCCGCCGTCTTCTGTGGGTGGCAATCTTCGGCACGTCGAGTATTTGAGCCGACCCGTGGAGGCCGCGTCGGTGATGTCCGTTCCGGGCGACGACGGCATCGTCATGAACCAGGCGCAGGGCCAGATCGCGGCGGGTGCGTTGGGTCAAGGGTCGGCGCCAGTAGAGGTGACGCTGCCGCTGACTGGACAACCGTTTTCGTTCGAAAAACTGCTTGTCCTGGACGAGACGCTGAGCGTTGGATTCGATTGGCGGGTGAAGCCATAGCGGGCCCTTAGGGCCCGCGCAAAAATAACTTGCGCATTCGGACTCGCTGGCATCCCGCGGCGCTGCGTTGCGGGGACCCCGCCGAACCTGCGAAGTACGCCACGTACTCCTCGGTTCGGCTGCACCCCGCGCCTTGCGCGGCGGGCGCCATCG
>CAMASI010000033.1 GCA_945861065.1 Klebsiella pneumoniae
GATCGCGTCGTGGCGATGCTCGTAGCCTTGGCGAAGAAGCTCCAGAATGATCGCTGACGCTTCCAGGGGCGACGCCGGGAGCGGGACCGGGACCGGGAGCGGGAGCGGGACCGGGAGCGGGCCGGGCCCGGCTTGTGGGGATCGCGCCCCGCCGGCATCTGGCGCAGACCGGGGGTTGAAAGGGGTTGCGGGCTTGCCATTCCACTCCGGTGGAAGCTGGGCCTGCGTGGTAGCATCATGCCTTGACGCGTGACCCCTCCCTGCCCCGGGTGGCCCTGCTCCGCCGATCAGGTCCAGATCGGGCGTGCAGAGGGGTCGATGTCGTGGCGGGTGGTGGCCGACGAGGGAGGAAAGGCGCTTGTCCAACCTGTCCACATTGCGGGCGCGGGGCTTGAGGGTCATCTCCGAGCCGGTGGACGGCACACGATCGACTCGACACTAAGCCTCTCGGGCTTCTTGGCGTGGCTCAAGGTGCCAGGAACGGCCTTCTACGCCGGATACTCGGAGGTGCTGGCCGGACCGGGAGATTTCGAGACGACGGAGCGGATTGCATTTGCCAAGGCCGCCGTCCTACTTCGACCCTGACTTGATGGGCGCCCCCACCCATCGTCCCCAGGCGACGAGGGCGGCCATGGAACCCATGATCAGGTTCACCGGCGTATTCTCCATCTCTCCGTTCGTGCCATGGTCCACCGCAGCGAGCACCATAACCAGCACCAGGCCACCCGCGGCCACGGCCGTGAGGCGCGGCATGATTCGAAGCGCCGAGGGCAGAATCAACCCGACCGCGGCGAGGAATTCCGACCCGCCGATCAGCAGACGTGTGCCATCGGAGTACCGACCGGCCCAGGCCATTCCCGCCGCCACGAGATCGGGTCCCGAAGTCGAGAGCTTGAAGAGTCCGGCCATGCCGAAGGCGAGGGCGAGCAGGACCTGCACGACCCAAAGGCCGATATGCAGTCCACGAGACGGGGCGGCTGATTGGGTCATGTCGACACCTCTGGGCTCTCTACGCAGCGACGTGCCGGCAGTCGAACGCCCGGCGGTCCCTGGTACCGTTAAGGGCGCTTCGGGGGCAACTCTGAACGAAGGGCATCATCCTCGCCTGCGGACTCGGCACGCGACGCCACCCGCTGACCCGCGGCGGGGGCTCACGGCGTACGCGGCGCCATGATCCGACGGTGGCAGCCTCGGGGTCTGGGTGCGCTTTGACGCCGGCGTTCCAACACGAATGAAGCGCCGCGGAAAGCAGGACGAGCACAGCGGCGGTCAACGGCACTTAGGGCGGGGGCGATACGACCGCGCGTGCGTTCAGTCGGTGCGCTGCGTCGACTTCGACCGTGTCGTGAAACAGGTCGTAGCGCACGGTGATCCCGCCGCTTGGGTGAGGCTGCAAGACGTCTACGTACTGGTGGTCCCACCGAAGTAGGTCAGAGGTCCACGCCGACCGCGCCTGAACCGTGTGCACCATCGTCTCATCGGTTCCGCTGACCAGCAGGACCAACAGCGCTTGGTCTTGTTCAAGGGATTGCGGCGTAGCGCCGAACAAGGGGCTGGCTGCGTCGATTCGATGGAAGACCGTCCACGTCATGGCGAACATGGGTGTCGTAGAACGCACGAGGGTCAGCGTGTGGAAACGACGCATCGTCGTGCCTTCGACAGACCGTTCCATTCGCGACAGGCTGAGGCTGGCGGTGGCGTCTACGATTTGGTTCCCGCGGGCGTTCGCGACACGCAACTGCAGGGTGGGCACGCCGTCGCTCTTGAGAATGATTGGGTTCTTCGCGAACATGACACGGGCGGTTGGGCGAGCGAACCGAGCGAAAACAAGGCCGGTGGCAAGTGCGTTGAACAAGATTCCCGCCAACGACTCGGCGGCGACGAGCGCGTGGGCCCATGCGGAGTTCGGGGCGAAGACGCCGTAGCCAATGGTCGCGAAGGTCTGGACGCTGAAGGCAAATGCGTCGCTGAAACTACCGGGTGCTGCGCCGGAGATCGAATCTCCGCCGAGCACATACAGCACCGCAAACAAAGCGTTGATGCCGAGAAAGGCCCCCGTGAGGCCGGCCATGATCCGGGTCCACGAAGCGACGAGCAACTGGTGGTACAGGTCGCCGAAGCGATCCCGGGGAAGGCCGATACGAAACACACGCAAGCCGCCTCCCGGGAGGATGGCCGTGAGGCGAGGGGTTGGAGGCGGCAAGGATTCGGGCACGGTGACGCTCGGTAGGTGCCGCTATCGAGAAACGCCAGGCTTCGCGCGGCTGGATTGGCGCCGGAGAGACGTCAGCCCCACCCAGCCGAAGCCACCCACAAATAGGGCGACGAAGGGCACGCTGGCATAGTCGCCGCCCTGCCACACAGGAATGAACGCGAGCGAGGTCCACAGCGCCAGAAGGAGTTCGGGCAGACCGGAATGGGTCGGCGAGCGATAGGTCGACCGAACGGTCTCGCCCTTCTTGGGCGTCCGCGCGAAGGGACCGACGTCAGCGAGCAGACCCTGGAAGAAGGCGCGCGTTTGGGCCACGGCGATGCCCAATCCGAGCGCGAATACGACCGGAAGCCATACAAGGCGCCACCGGCCCCCGGTGTGGAGAATTGCTGCCGTATACCAAAGGCCGAAGGGCGCTAGGGCCAGGCCGAACAGCACGACGTCGATCCACACGAGGCTGGGTACGTCGCCGGACAAGCGACCCGCCACGGCCCCCGGCAAGAGGAGGGCCAGGGCGACGACAAACGGCCACGACGCGTTTGCGCACAGATGTGACGTCGCCTCGAGTTTGTGGGCGAACGACGCGTCGGAGCGCCAAATAGGACCGAGCAGGTAGCGTGCGGTTTGGGTGGTGCCGGCCGCCCATCGCTGCTGCTGAACGAGGAACGCGTCGAGATCACTTGGCAATTCTGCAGGTGCAACGACGTCTGATAAGAAGACGAAGCGCGCGCCGCCGAGTTGCGCCCGGTAGGACAAGTCGAGGTCTTCCACCAACGTGCGGTGTTTCCAGCCTCCAGCGCGCTCGATCGCGGCCTTGCGCCACAACCCAGCGGTTCCATTGAAGTTGAACCACAATCCTGCTGCTTGTCGGGCTGCGTGTTCGATCGCAAAGTGGCCGTCGAGCATGACGGACTGTACGATGGTCAGCGCGTTCTCGTCGGCGTTGAGGTGGCCCCATCGGGTTTGTACGACGTCCACGTCGGGGCGAAGGGCGGGCGCGACCTGTTCGAGCCATTCCGGCTCCGGGACGAAGTCAGCATCAAACACGGCGATCCACTCGCCGGTCGCGGATTCCCAGGCGTTGGCAAGCGCGCCGGCCTTGAACCCCGTTCGGTCATCGCGGTGAATCAGCTGCGCGTTGAGTCCCTGGTCGCGGAGGCGATCCACCTCGGACCGAGCGATGTCGGTCGTTGTGTCACACGAGTCGTCGAGCACCTGGATCTGCAATCGGTCTGTGGGCCAGCGCAATGCGCCGACAGCCTGAATGACCCGGCGTGCAACGTGTTTCTCCTCGAAAAGTGGAACCTGGATGGTGACATGAGGTCGACCACTCAGGTCGAGGGCCACGGGTTTGCGGCGCCACCACCACCGGAGCTGAACGAGACGATGAATCCCATGAATTGCGAGCACGCCGAGCACAAGGACGTAGGCAACCAAACACAGGACGGGCAGCGACACGGGGCGCCCCTATTTCACAAAAAAGCGGCTCGCTTCGGCGGGAGGTTCGGTGTACGATTTGTTGGCTGCGAGGTGCGACACAGTTCTGGCATGAAAGTCCCCCTGTACGCGTTTACCAGGACTTCGTTTCCTCGTCGTGGTGTGCATGCCCTTCTGAAGGGTAGCCAAAAGCGACGAATTGAAGCCCACCTTCTGCATCAGAAGGGGGTCTTGTGCCAGGACTACCGGCCGCTGCGGCACCGGCCCTCCTCCCTCGGGAGGGGGGCCGGCTCCCGTAGAGCGGCGTCCGAGCAGGTTGATGGGGTGTCGCTGGCTCCGCTCCTCCGTCACGGCCGATGCAGGCCGCTCCCTTCGGTGCTCGCTGGCGCTCCTACCCTCAACCCGCTCGTTCACCGCTCTACTTAAGGCGATTCCGTGATCCTTTGGACGACGCTTGCATTCGCCTCTGACCTCCCGACAGCCGCGACGCCCGAAGCGTGGCTGGACGAAGCACGCGCACGTGCGCTGGTCGGTGACTTCGCGGGGATGCGAATCGCCGCAGAACACGCATTGGGCAGCGAAGGGCCTCATGTCAACGACGCCCGGTACCTCGTCGCGATGGCCTTCGAACTCAACGGCGATCCCGCCACCGCGTTGCAGTTGTACGAGTCCTTGCTCGGCGGCTGGACGGGCGGCGATTTCCCCGTCGACGTAGAGTTCCGGCGTGTTGTCGCGCTCTGGCGCGTGGATCGTTGCCCCGAAGGACTGACGGCGCTTCAGACCTTGGAGTTGCAACCCGCTGTGATCGATTCGGGTCCGTCTACGCAACTTCAGCTGTCGGTGATTCGAGGCGCTTGCGAAGTGGCAGTCGGCGACGTCAAGGATGGCGTGCAACGCCTGACAGACACGTTGGACACAGCCGCTCTGACGGACGCGCCGATTTGGCAGGCAGAAGCAAGGCGGGTGCTGATCGACGTGCTCGTAAACCAAGCAACACTGCTGCCGTTTTCTGGCAGCGATAGGAAGCGGCGGAAGATTGCTGACACGCGATCGGCGTTGGTCAAAGCGGCGCGAGATCAACTGGCGCCTCTGATTCGGCTCAACCAGCCCGGGGTGACGCTGTCGGCCTTCCTCGACGTGATTGAGGCGAACGAATCGTTTGTAGATGCGTTGGAAGGGGAAACGGTCCCGCGCTCGCTTCGTTCAGTGGCTCAGCAAGAAACCTGGAAAAAGGGAAAAGCGGATTTGGCGGAGAAAATATTGCTGTTTACCGACCAACTCTTGGATCGGGGCCTGTTGTACGCGGGTCAAAGCGGATGGATGGGGCCTGAGGGACAGGCGCTAGAGGCGGCGAAAGAACGGGTACACGCGAGAATCGAAGGGTAGCCTCAACTCACGTGTTCTACGATGCCTTGCACGACGTCGATGACACGCTGGTAGGAACCAAAGGGGGGGTACACGTAGACGCCGTTCACCCTTGGATGGTGGCGCACGCGACGGAGTGTCTCCCGCGCGACTTCGATCCCGGCTTCGCGTTGGGCATCCCGGCCGCCAGCGAGCCGCATGCGTTCGCGGACGGATTCGGGAATCTGCATACCCGGAACTTCGTTATGAAGAAACTCGGCATTCTTGAACGATGCCAACGGCAGAATCCCAACGAGGAAAGGAACCCTTGGAAAGACATCGGTACGGTCGAGAAAGCGCATCAGTACGTCTTCGTCATAGACGGGTTGTGAGAAAAAGAACTCTGCCCCCGCCTCTATTTTCTTTCCGAATCGTTCGACTTCGCGATCGAGGTCTACATGAGCCGGATTGCAACCAGCGCCGACGAAGAGAGCGGTTTTTTCTCCGTCTCCCAATGGGCGTCCGGAAAAATCGAGGCCGCGGTTCAGTTGTTGGATGAACGAAATCAGGCCGATGCTGTCGATGTCGAACACCGGCGTCGCGTCAGGATAGGTCCCCATTTTCGGCGGGTCACCGGTGACCGCGAGCACGTTGCGCATGCCTAGCGCGTTGGCGCCGATCAGGTCCATCTGCATGCCGAGCAGGTTCCGGTCTCGGCAGCAATAATGAATCACACTCTCCGTGCCGCAGGCATCGCGGGCGAGCAGGCCCAAGGCCATCGGTCCCATCCGCGCCACGGCGCGGGGTCCATCGGCGATGTTGATGACGTCGATGCCGTGCTCCCGCAAGAACGCAGCGCCGCGCACGGACCGGGTGGCGTCCAGGCCTCGGGGGGGGTCTAGTTCCACCGAAACGCAGAAATGCCCGCCAAGCAGGCGTTTGGCGAAATCGGTGCGCTCTACGGCTGGCACCGGTTCAAGCGCGAGTTCGGAAGGCCGCTCGCTCGGACTGACGGGTCCGGCCTGCACAGGTGCAACGCTGCGCAAATAGGACCGCATTTCGCGAATCATTTCCGGCGTCGTGCCGCAACAACCGCCGACACCTCGCGCGCCCTTCAACGCCAGCCTGCGGGCGAACTCAGCCATATATTCGGGGCTGGCCATATACAATCGGCGACCGTCGTGGTCTTGGGGCTGACCCGCGTTCGGCTGTGCAATGACCGGCTTGTTGATTTGGGAGACGGCGGCTTCGACGACCTCGATGACCGTGTGTGGCCCTGCGCCGCAGTTTACGCCGACGGCGTCTACGCTCCATAGGGCGACGGTTCGCAACCGTTCAACGGCGTCCACCGGCGGCCCTCCTGTCACGGGGTCCGGGTTCACGGCGATGCAGGCGACGAGCGGCATAGTCGTGAGGCTCCGAACCGCGCGAACCGCCTGCCACAGTTCCTTGACGTCGTAGAACGTCTCCAACAGGAACAAATCAGGTTCGCCGCGGAGAAGCGCCGCCACTTGGGCACGAAATGCGGCAAATGCGTCGCCGGGTTCGAGGCGACCGATCGGTGCCAACGGGATCCCGATTGGGCCGATCGAAGCTGCAACCCATGCCCGGTCCCCGGCCGCCGCACGCGCCAGTTGAACGCCACGGGTGTTCAACTCCGCGCACTTGTCTTCCAGCCCGAAATCGCGGAGCCGGATAGGATTGGCGCCAAACGTATTGGTCGTGATGACTTCGGCGCCGGCCTTCACGTAATCGCGGTGAATCGCGGAGACTAGCTCACCGTCACCGAGATTGAGCTCTTCAAACGCCCGGTTTATGAATACGCCTCTACGGTAGATTTCAGTGCCCATGGCGCCGTCAAACAAAACAACCCGGCGCTTGAGCGTGGCCAGGAACGAGGCTGTCACCACAAACTCGCAACAATTGCAGTGCAATTGTCGCCGCCGCCGCCCCGATTGGCGAGTCCGACCAAAGAACGCGCGGTCTCGTCGAGATCGTCCTGGCGCCCAACTGCAGCGATGACATGGGAGACGTCGGGGTGGTGTTCGCCGATGTAGTCCGAGATTCCATCCGACATGAAAATCAGTCGTTCACCAGGCAGCAACGTGAAGTTGACGTGGTGCGCGGGCAGTGCTTCAGCGCGGGTGAGTTCGTTGAAATGACCGAGGTAGCCGACGAGCGCGAAGCCAGCGGCTTCCCAGTGCTCCACGTAGCCCAGATGCCACGCGCGCAGCCGCTCGCAGGCCTGGTTTTCGTCTGCGCTCAATAGGCTCGCGCCGTAACTACCGAGCAGGTAGCAGCGGCTGTCTCCGAGCCACGCGAGGTAGACTTGATTGCCGTGCACGTAGGCCACAACGATGGTGGTGCCCATCGGCACACGACCGTCGAGATTTCCGCCGGCAATGCGCAACGCAGCATCGCAAACAGCTGTGTTGGCGGTTCGTAAGGCGCGATCGAGGAAATCCCGAATCTCTGCGGGGCGACCGGCGCTGATTCGCGGCAGCGCTTGCTCCCAGAGGTTCGCGACCACGTGACTGGCGATGGCGCTAGCGATGTCTCCGCTTCCGGCGTTGGCGGTACTGATTCCGTCGCACACGATGAGCAAGGAGATGGGTCCCCTTGTCGAGATCCACAAGGCGTCCTGGTTGGTCTGGCCCAACAGCACTTTCGCCCGCCCAATATGGGAGTCGTAGCCAACCTGAAGGCGCGCGTTGAGGTCGGGCGCCATGTAGCCGCGGCTCTCCTCTGCGATGGCCGCTTGTTGCCACAACACGAGCCACGCCAGGCCGTCGGCGGGCCGCATTCCGGGATCGGGATGGAGTGCGATGTCGAGGGGTGCCATGACTGATGGGGCGAGATGCTGGATGACGGCGCGCAAATACGGGACAGCCCGATGCGGGGGAACGTCGCGCGGCCATCGACGACCGAGCATGGCCTCAAGGAGGAGGACGGCGGCCTGGTACACGTCGCCGGCCATCGATGGCGGTTCGCGGTCCATCCGGCTGCCCTCGGTGTCCTCAGGGACAACGTCGCACTCCATGGTCTCGTTTTGAAGGATCCGGGTGCTTTCGGCGTTGGGATTGACGATTCGGTTGTCTTTGTGGTGGGCCGCAAGTGCGCGGGAAATCCCGAGCCCGAGTCCGAGCAAGGAGGCACCGGACCGGGGAGGCAGGTTGCTCATCGCAACTGGGCCGTCCACAAGTCCGGAAAGGTCGATCTCCGCCGTGTGGGAGGTCTCATCAAAGCTGTCGTCTTCGGTGCCGCTACGTCGCCCTTCGACCTCGGGAAAATCGTTGCGAAACCAGTCGGCAATCTCGGGCCAGTCGGCGTCTACGCGGTCGGCCATCGTCGCTGCGTCGACCAAGGCAAGACCGAGCGCCTCCCCGCCCAACCAACGCGCCGTGATGTCGTCTTCGCTGGCCAACGCATCACGAAGAAGTTGAAGTGCGAGCGCCTCGCCGCGTCGCTGCGGAAGGGAGGTAAAGGTTCCGCGCAACAAGCGCCGGCCATCGGTGGTTGGCGAGATGGCGGTGAGCATCTGCTCGATTCCGACGGCGCCCCAACGACACAGCGCGGCGGCCAGTCGGCCTTCGCCGTCTAGCGGACCTCCCTCCGACGTGTGTCGAAGGAGGGCGTCCAAGATGGCCTGGTTTGTCCTCGGCGACAGCTGATCCGCGTTCCACCCGCCACGTCGGATCGCGTGGATGATGCTTTCGATTCCGTCCGAGCCGCCGCCCAGCAGGCCTAGGAAGACCTCGTCAGGCGAACGGTCGCGTACGGCTGCGAGCGCCAACTCCCGCACCTGCGTTCCACCCGTGCGGTACGCGAGCAAAACCTGATCGAGGAACTGGCGGTCCGTGATCTGGGAACGCAACTCGAGCGCGACGTCTAGCCGGCGGCCCGGCGCGAGCAGGGGGTTCGCAAGCCGGGCAGAAGGGTCCTCATTCGCGTCAGGAGAACGCAATGTGAGTGTGTCTCCTTCCCAGGCGAAGCGAGGATCGGATTTTGCCAGGGCGAGGACCGTCTTCCACCAATGGGTGAAACCGGTGACCGTGAGCAGTTTCCGCCCCACGACCCAGTCTCGCAGGTCGGTGGATCGTTGGGGTCCGTTGAGGTCGGCGAGCAGCTGGGCGAGGGCGTCCACCGGCGACGTAGCGAGCTCTTCTTTCAGTCGGGCGGGTTCATGTTGTGCCCGGTAGAAGAACCCGCCCGGTTCACACAGGGCGTAGATGCGGACCAGAATGTCGTGGCTGACCCGGTTGGGCAGGTTTTCAGTGCCTTGTTCCCACGCCAGCGTGACACGCTCGGGATCAACGGCCGTGACGCGCGCGAATCCGAAGGCGGAGTGGTACAACACGCTCGAGGTCTGGATCGCGGCGATCTGGCCGATGGGTCGCATGCTGTCCTTGGCCGCGTCGCTTCCGCGTTCCGTGAAGCTGCTTTGTTAAGCCCGGCGCGCGGCCGAAGCAACGGCCCCTGGAGGCAGGTGTGGAGATTCGGGACCCCATTCACGGCGCGATTGCTGTTGCAGACAGCGAAATTCCTGTGGTGGACCACGCGTGGATGCAGCGACTTCGGCATATCCGGCAGACCGGGTTTTCACATGTGCCGTTTCCGGGCGCGACGCATACGCGTTTCAGTCATTCGCTCGGCGTCATGCACCTGGCGGGGCTCGCCTTCGACCGTGCGTACACCGGTTTCTCGTTTGCGGAGCCTGGGGCTCGCGATCGGTTTCGGCAGGCCCTTCGGCTGGCGGCGTTGTGCCACGATCTGGGCCATGCACCCTTCAGCCATTGCATGGAATTCGCGTTGCCCGCGGAATCCGAGTTGGGCCTCAGGTGGGCCGCCCCCGAGTCGGCGCCGCGCAAAGCGACCCACGAGGACTACACGGTGGCGATTCTCGAACAAACGGATTTGGGTCAGGCTGTGACCCAGGCCGGGTCAGCGTCGGCGAGGGACGTCGCCGCTTTGTTGTCTCAGCGCGTGACGCCGGACGGCAATTTTTTTGTGGATGGGGGCCTCAATCACCAACCCCTGCTGTCTCAAATCGTATCGAGCGAATTGGACGTGGACCGCCTTGATTACCTAGGCCGAGACGCGCTTTACACCGGAACCCGGTACGGTACGGTGGACGTGCCCTGGCTGTTGTCGAACCTTCGAACTTGGGTGGACGGCAGTCGGGTTTCTTTGGCGATCGACGGGTCTGCGGTTCTCGCCTTCGAGCATTTTCTGCTCGCACGGCACCACATGTTTTTAATGGTGTATTTCCACCACAAATCCGTCGTGTACGAGGAGTTGCTACGCAAGCACGTGTCGTCGCCGTCCAACCCGTGGGTGATTTCGGCTGACCTCGATCAGTACCGGCGCGTCGATGATGTCGCATTGCTGGCCCACCTTCGCACCTGCACGAGCGAAGCGGCTCGCCGAATCGTCGAATACCAGCCGTACCGAAGGTTGGTCGAGCGGCAGGGGACTGCGGCAGATGTGGACCTGACCGCAAATGCGGAGACCTTACGCAGCCACGGCATCGACGTCATCCACACGTCGTCGACCCAGCGATTGTCCCGCTACGCAGGGATGGGCCACAAACGGACGGCGGCACCCCCGATTTGGGTGTTGACGGAAGGCGGTCGGCAAAGCGTGACGCTCGATCAGGCGAGTCGGGTGTTCGAGCGCTACGGCGACGACCATGTGATCGCCCGGCTTTACGTTCCGCCGGAGGACCTGCAGAAGGCACAAGCGTTGCGGTAGTTTCCCCGGAGATGGGCGCCTTAGGGCCCGCGCAAAAATAACTTGCGCATTCGGACTCGCTGGCATCCCGCGGCGCTGCGTTGCGGGGACCCCGCCGAACCTGCGAAGTACGCCACGTACTCCTCGGTTCGGCTGCACCCCGCGCCTTGCGTTGCGGGCGCCATCGAGCCCTCGATGCTGCAACTTATTCTTGCGCGGGCCCTTACCCGAGGATGCCCGCGAAGCAGGCGGTCATAAACGTCGCAAACGATCCCGCAACGAGCGCAAACAACCCCAGTGTCGCGATGTCTCCGCGGCGCTCAGGCGCGAGTGCCCCAATCCCTCCGACTTGAATCCCGATGCTCGCGAAATTCGCGAAACCCGCCAAAGCGTAACTGGCAATTAATGTGGCGCGTTCAGAAACAACCAGGCTGTGGTTGGTCAGGCCCGTGGCGAGGTCGCTGTAGGCGATGAACTCGTTCAATACTAACTTTGTGCCCAGTAGCGTACCGATTTCGGGGCAGTCTGCGGCGGGCACGCCCATGATCCACGCCAATGGCCTGAAAAACCACCCGGCGATCTGTTGAAATGTAATCGGCGTCAGGCCGAGACTCGTTGTCGCCCATTCGAGTCCTGCATTCGCTCCGGCGACGAGGGCAATGAACGCGACCAACATCGCGGCGACGTTCAGCGCGAGCGCCATTCCCTCTGAGGCCCCGCGCGCCGCGGCCTCGACGATGTTGGCGTCCACTTTGGGGATCACGATATTTGTCGTTCCCTGGGTGACGGGCACGCCGTCTTCGGGCCAAATGACTTTGGCGCAGACCAGCGCGGCGGGCGCTGACATGATGCTCTGGGCCAGTAGGTGTCCTGCAATGTCGGGAAACGAACCCTGCAGCATGCCGACGTAGGCCGCAAGCACACCTCCGGCGGTATTGGCCATCCCGCCTGCCATCACCACCAACAACTCGCTCCGGGTAAACGTGCTCACAAAGGGCCGCACCAACAACGGCGCTTCCGTTTGGCCTACGAATATGTTCGCGGCGGTGGACAAAGTTTCAGCGCCGCTCGTTCTCATGGTCTTCTGCATGAGCACGGACAAAGCCCGAATGACCGCCCCCATGATGCCCACGTGGTACAAAATGGCCATCAGCGACGAGAAGAAGATGATCGACGGCAGAACCTTGAAGGCGAAGCTGACCAGGCCGGGTTCGACCTGACCCGTGATGAACGATCGAAAGAGGAAGGCCGAGCCCTGTTCGCCATACGAGAGTAGGCTCACGACAGCGTCGTTGGCAGTTCCGAACACCGCGCGACCGGGTGCCGTCCAAAGGATCAACACGGCAAACAGGGCTTGCAGCGACAGCCCGATCCCGACAAGTCGCCAGTCGATGGCACGCCGGTTGCGCGACATCAACGCGCACAGCCCCACCAGGACAAGTACGCCGATCGCGCTGCGCAAGCGATCCCAGCCAGTCGTCTCATGAGGCCGAAAGGTCGCGACGTCGAGCGCGCTGACCGGGATCTGGGTCGCCAACGCGGGCAACGAGGTCCAGCAAACGGCCATTGTGAGGCAGAAGACTGCGAGGACTACCGGCCAACGACCGCGCATGAAAACCCCTTTGGCACTTCGTGTCTACCGCGGCGTCCGCTGGCGTCGAGTTGGGCAGGGAAGGGAAACCTGTCGAACAATGCGAATGAAAAATGCAATTATTCAAACGGTCAAGGGCGTTGCGCGGTTCTTTGATGGGTTGGCGCAAGGGACGATGGTCAATCGAGCTGGGTCTGTGATACCCTCCGTCTTACATAGACCTGTCAAACGGCGGAGGCAAAGATGAGTGCTCGAACGCAAGGTGGAACGGAACGGGCAATGGGTCCTGCGTGGAAGTCGGAGGCACGCGGACAGTGGCGTCGCGACATTCGCTCGGGAACGACGGCTGGCGGGACTACGACGCCAACCGTGCTTCGTGTTCGCGAAGCGCGGTCAGGCTTCAGTTGGGAGATGTGGCGCGGGAACACGCTGCAGCATCAGGGCGAAGCACCGACGGCGGGCGCAGCGGTGGCCGCGGCGGAACAGGTAGGGAGTGGCACCGTGTTTGAAGCGGGCCATCAGGACGCTTCCGCGGCGCTTGCGGCTGCGCTCGACAGAGGACCTAAAGCGGCCAGCGGGAAAGCGAAGGGAGTGGTCGCAGTCGTGGTCCTTCTTTGTTGGTTTGCCCAGCTCAACGCCCTGCGGCTCGGTGTCGGCAGCCCCCTGTTGATTGCCATTTGTTTGGTGGCGAGCGCTGGTTTGCTCTGGCGGATGCAGGCGCTGGACGCGTAGAAAGGGCGGCGTCGAATTCGCTGTTTGCCTTACCGAGTCCAGCACAAGCCGTCTGGGTCAATGCCGTTGCAGCAGTCTGTGACTTGGTGAGCGGCCTCACCGAAGACGTAGTCCCAGTCTGCTTCCGTGGGGTATGCTGCGAGTAAGTCCGGCGTCGAGAAGTCATCCATCCAATGGTCGTACGGCCACTGGGTGGCGTACACGTCTGCGATGGCGAGCCCGCCCGGTTTGCGCCCCGTGGCGTCCAAAACCGGGTTTCCACAGGTGAATCGGTCGCCGAGTCGGTGGCAATCGAGGCAGGCGGCGGCGTCCGGATGGCTGAGCGTTGCTGCTGGGGACCACGTGGAACCTCCCATGCCGATCAAGACGTCGCGCGCCACCACCTCGTACGGCACAAGCGGATTGCTGGGTACCACGCCGGTCTGATCGGCCCATGGTGTGTGGATGTACGGATCGTTGTCATGGCAACTGACGCAGGCTGCCCCGGCGATCTGGGGCAATGAATACCAGAAGGCGGTGCCTGGACCGAAGAAATCTGCGTCTTCCGGTGTGCCAGGCTTCGGGATGTCCACACCGTCGAAATGGCGTCCGTCGATGGGGATGGCCCAGAAACAGGTGTCGCCCGAATCTGGATTTTGAGCGATGACGCCCATGTCTTCGAACAGGACGCGGAGTTGCCCGTCCGGCGTCAAGCTGCCGTCGGGGTGAGGGAAACTGTACGAGCGGCAAACGAACGTGTAGGTCGACCCGTTTGCCGATGTCAGCGTGCCGATTCGACCGTAGGGGACACAACTTTGCAGGTGGGACGGGCGATCACACTTCCATCCGTCTTCGAGATCGGCCTCCCCAAGCGCCTGACGTACGGTGAAGTCGGCGCCCGTGACCTCCACCGCGACCTGCACGCCGTCATAACAATTGAAGGTCGGCCATTCCCCGAGCAGTTGCTCGCATCGCGCTGTGTAGCTGGCAAGATCGACGACCTCGACCGGCACGGTAGGTGTGGTTGGGTCGGTGTCTGTAGGTTCGGTCGCCGTGTCGGAGCTGTCGTCGGGCACCGTGACGCCTGTCTCAACGGGTGTCGGCGTTGCGGTGGGCGAGTCGGTTTCTTCTTCACCTTCGGTCGGAAGCGTGACAGAAGCTGCAGGTTCGCAGGCCAAAGCGGACAAGAGGTAGATCATGGACGACGTCTAACAGCCTGATGATCTATAGGCCGATTGGCCCGAGGGCCACGAAGGCCGGTCGCGTCGAGCGAGTCGCGCAAGCCGCGTCGCGAGTCGAGGATGCCGACGGGAGGCCGACTGTGGGCATACTCGATGTATGCAGAAGGAGGCCGCACCGAGGCGCCTCGACGCAGCAGCGGATCGCGCGAACGCAGCCGATGCGAATAGATCATCAGGCTGAAAACCGGCCGGGGGGTCAACCACTGAAGGTGCGGCGCAACCAGCCGACCAAACCGGGCTCGGGCGAAACCGTCGGTTCAACCAATCCTAGCCCTCGTAGTGCCTCGGCCACGAGTCTCGCTGACGCTGGTCGTTCGTCGGGGTCCTTGGCCAATAGGCTGCGAACGAAACCAGCCAGACGCGGGTCGACGTTGTCGGGGAGGTCGGGGACGGGCGCGCCGACTTGAAGGGCGAGTGTGGCGGCGCTGCTGGGTCCTCGGAATGGCCAGCGACCGGCGAGGGCGCGGAAGGCGAGGCAGCCCAGGGCGTATACGTCCGACCGAGCATCGACATGCCTGCCGCGAACGCGTTCGGGCGGGGTGCTGTGGGGGCTCCCGACGCTGACGCCATACCGCTCAGGGTCAGGTTGATCGTCCACCCGCGTCGCGAGTCCGAAGTCGATCAGGATGGTGCGAGCGGGCTGGAATCGATTGTCGAGCAGCACGTTTGCGGGCTTGATGTCGCCGTGAAGCCATCCGGCGTCGTGCAGGGCCTGGACCGCCTCGGCCAAGTCAGCGCACACGGTTGCCGCGCGGGGTGAGGGGAGGACGGCGTCCGTGAGCTCTTGCGCCAGGCTCAGGCCGGGGATGTAGGCAAGTGCCAGCCACGGCGGCGTGGACTCGCTCTCCAGCAGTTGGACGAGGCCGGGGTGTTGGCAGGCGGCCAAAGCGTCGCGCTCGGTGACGAAACGTTCGCGTAAGGGCTGGTGTGCGTCCAAGGGGGTGCGCAGAAGGAACTTCATAGCGGCGCGCTGTCCGTCCGCACGAACAGCAAGCCAAACGTCGGACATGCCGCCGTTTGCCACCAACGACCGGAGTACGAAACCACCGCCGACCGTCATTCCTGGTTCAATCGTCCGAGACAACAGCCCCCCGACACGTGCAGATATAGCCGCCGGACGACTGCGAGTCCTGGTAGTATGGCGTCTGCGTACAGTGTTTGGGCGTCGGTGACGCCCGGCCTTGAGAAGGTCCTGGCCGACGAGCTCGCTGAGCTCGGCGTGCGTGGGCGTCAAATGGAGGGCGGCATCGAGTCCTCAATGGACGGCGCGACGTTGGGCAAGATCCTATTGTCGTCGCGTGTCGCCGCTGGCGTGCGTGTACGCGTGGGTCGATTCCATGCCACGAACCTCGATCAGTTGGCGGCAGGTGTGCGCGCGTTGCCGTGGCCGCGTTTTGTGTTTCCGCGGCAGCCCGTCAAGGTGTCCGCCACGTTGCACCGCTGCAAGATGCGGGTGCGAGAGAACATCGAAGGCAAGGTGGGACACGCGATCACCGACGCGCTTCGGGTGCCGCGGCTCCCGGGTCCACGCCCGCCGCGCACGCCGTTGCTCGTCAGTATCCGAGGCGAAGACGACCAGTTTACGGTTTCGGTCGACGCTGCTGGGGAGCCGATGTACCACCGCGGCTGGCGTCTCGAAGGGGGACGTGCGCCGCTGCGGGAGACGCTTGCTGCCGCCGTGCTGCGGTTGGCCGGCTTTCGTGCCGGAGAAGCGCTGATGGATGGCATGTGCGGGTCCGGCACCTTCGTCATCGAAGCCGCGACGGCATCTGCTGGCATCGCACCCGGGAGCCGCAGGGACTTCGCCGCGACCACATGGCCGGACGCCATCTCCTTGCCACGACTGTCGGGCAAAGGCGTTCCGGGCCCGGTGCTGTGCGGTTCGGATCGAGACCCGGCGGCCATCGACTTGGCGATTCGCAACGCCGCGCGCGCGGGTGTGACCCGGGGAACGAACTTCCAGGTGGCGGACGTCGCGTCGCTACAGCCGTGCGCGCCTACGGGGCTCTTGGTCGCCAATCCGCCCTATGGCGAGCGGCTGGGTAGCGACGTCGTTGGTGTGTACCAGGCGCTCGGCCGTCTCGCTGCAGGCCCGTTTCGCGCTTGGCGGGTAGCCGTTGTCGTCCCGGGACCGGAGGCGAGGCTACTACGCGCCCTTTCGCCGGACGCAGAAGTGCACGCGACGTTCAAGAATGGCGGCCTTCGTGTTGCGCTGGCCGTGGTCCCGACGTCCGGGTAGGTGCGTACATGCGGAGGTCGAAGGGTTGACGGTGGCACACGACGCAAACATCGGGCGGGTCCTTCGGGCAGCCAGCTCGACAGAAGAAACATCCGTAGGTTCTTTCGGTGGGCATCCTCGCGGGATTCGCTCCCATCTGTGGCCGCGCTGCACGGTTTGTGGCTCCCCGATGTGTCATATGGCCCAGATCGACGCCGGTCCGTGGCTCGATCTTGGGTCTTGGGTTCGGATGACGGTGTTCATCTGCCACGCGACGGGAGGTCGATGTGAGGATTGGGATCCGTGGAAAGGCAGCAATCGGGTGGTGTTGCAACGCGCTTCCGACGACAACTTGTACGACGGCCCGCCCACGGTCCGAGTTTACCGTCGCGTGCGGTTGACTGCGGACGCTCCGGCGGACGAGGCCCAACAAATTCGGGCACTCGCAGCCGGCGGACTCAGCCCCAAGGCGGCTCTTGAACGTTTTCGTGTCGACAAATTCGGCGGAGTTCCGGCGTGGTTGCACCATGACGACACGCCCCGCAGTCGCGTAACGAATGCACCCCTGCAGTTGGTGCTGCAGTTGACCACCAACATCGTGGCCTACGACATCACCAAGGGCGGTGTCGCGTGGGTATTTATCGATCCGAATGACCCGTCGGAAGAAGCGGCGCGGTTGCTCTGGCAAGGCGGGTAAGGCGTAAGAACTTGACCCGCCGTGTGTCGCCCGGAGCGTCACCGAACACGGCTTCCACAGAAAAGTCGGGCAGCGACGTCGGGTCGAACTGGGCCGGAACTTTGAGCACGACCTGTCGATAGCGGTCCCAACGTGCGCAAACGCGATCAAGCAGGCCTAGATCGGTCCAAGGAGGGTCGAGGTAGAGCAGGTCCGCGTCTTGGTCGCCTACGACCTGCTCCGCGTTTCCGTGGCGGAGTTGGGTGAGGTGGCCGACGCCATAGAGCGCGACGTTGTGGGCGGCGTCGTCGAGTCGCTGGAGGTCCGTGTCCACGGCGACGACCTGGTGCCCTGCCCGGGCGAACGCCACCGTGTCTCCGCCGCAGCCGCAACAAGCGTCCAAGACGCGTTGGGGAGGCTGGCGCAAGGCAAATTCGAGCGCGAGGGACTCGGGCGTGAGGCCCAAACGTCCGCCCTCACGGCAACGCGCACGAGGGTGGGAGAACCCCACAGATCGATGGCGCTGTCGTCGCGCTTCTTGGGTACGCCCCTCTCGAACCGCAGCGCGCGGAAGAGACGGCCACACGGTCACCTCCAGCACGACACCGCCGATGGTCACGCCCCGCAGCCGGGCGCAGAGGTCGGCTGCCTCTGACCGTTCCAACTCGGCGACAGGTCCGGCGCCTTCGTCGACCCATTCTCCCGGTCCAAGCAGGCGCGCAACGTCCAACCACGCGGGCAGGGTCGTAACGGCGACGCGGAACGAACGACTCACGGTTCCGTGAACGTCACAAGGACTGGTGCATGATCGCTCGCACCTTCCCAGCCTCGAACTTCGCGGAGGATCTGTACCTGCGAGCAGCGGCTTTGGGCGGAAGAACTGAGAAGCGCGTGGTCGATGCGGAGACCCTGGTTGCGAGGCCAGCCCATCTTTTGGTAATCCCACCACGAAAACTCAGTCTTGAACGGATTCCGTTCGCGCCATACGTCCACAAGGCCCCAGTCCAAGAGCGCGGCGAATCGCGCACGTTCCGTCGGATGGCACAACACGACGCCCTCCCACACAAACGGGTCCCACACATCCAGATCGGTGGGTGCAATGTTCAGATCTCCCACCACGGCGACCGGCTGCGTCGGGTCGAATCGGTTGAGAAAGGCGCGCAGGCGATCGAGCCACTGCAGTTTGTAGTGAAACTTGTCGGTGCCGACCGCTTGGCCGTTCGGCACGTACAAATTCACGACGCGGACACCGCCAACCGTTGCGGAGAGCACGCGTGCGTGGTCGTCGTTGACGCCGTCGCTCATCGAGATGATCGTGTCGTCCAGAGGCAGTTTCGACAGGATGGCCACGCCGTTGTACGTCCGTTGCCCGTGGATCAGCCGATGGACGTAGCCCAACGTTTCGAAGGTCTCATGAGGAAAGCCGCCATCTTCGACCTTCGTTTCCTGCAAACACAACACGTCGGGTGACCAGGTCTCGACGAGACGGGCAACGTGACCGATACGGGCCCGCAGGCTGTTGACGTTGAAGGTGACGAGCTTCACAACTTGCGGGGGTCGGTGAGCAGGCCCGTGACTGCGCTGGCCGCAGCGACCGCCGGGGACACCAACCACACAGGCCCTGGTGCGCCCATTCGGCGCGAAAAGTTGCGATTGGTGGTGGACGCCGTCGTCTCGTCGGGAAGCGGGATGCCGGGCCCGTTGCCGATACAACTTCCGCAGCCTGGAGGCGTGACGACCGCGCCTATGTCGCGGAACAGCTTGAGCAGGCCCTCGGATTCTGCGTCGCGTTCGACGTCGGCTGAGGACGGGGTGACAGTGAGGCGGACGCCTTCGTGCAGACGCCGACCGCGCAACACAGCCGCGGCGGCCCGCAGATCTGCCAGCGAGCCGCCGGTGCAAGACGCGATGACGACGTTGTGAATGGCGACGTCGAGGTGCGCGTGCAGCGGTGCGCGGTTGCGAGAATCGCCTGGGGAGGCGACCGTCAACGGCACCTCGTCGAGGTCGAGGTGGATCGTGCGAACGTAGGTTGCGTACGGGTCGGGGTAGACCAACAGCGCGCTCACGTCGATGCCACGGCGTGACTGGAGAAACTCGACGATGGGCGCGCAGGGCTCGACGACACCGGTCATCAGCCCGCCCTCGACGGTCATGTTGGTGAGAACGGACAACTCGTCGACGTTCCAGTGGGTCAAACCCGGTCCGCCAAACTCGATGATCGCCGTGTCGGTGGGTGTTGTCCGCCAGTGTTCTTCGCGGAAGTAGGGGTCGCCGATAAGATGGAGGATGAGGTCCTTGGGCGAAACGCCGCCGCGGGGGATGCCGGTGACGTTGACGCGGACCACCTTCGGGACCGTGACCGGTACGAGGCCGGTTCGGAGCGCAAACGCCATTGCGGTGCTCCCAATGCCAAAGGCGAATGCGTTGAGCACGCCGGCCGTGGGCGTATGCGAGTCGGTCAGGACAACGATGTCGCCGGGCAACGCGTAGTCTTCCACCACCACGCGGTGGCAGACGCCGGGCGGGTAGGCGCGGCCGGGACCGTGGAGCCGGACCCCCGAGGTCTCGCAGGCTTTGACCATCTCTTCGGTGAGGGCGAGGGCGGGGCCGAGTCGCTGTTTCCGCGCGTCGGCGGGCACGGCCTCGTGGCCCAGCAAGACGAAATGGTCTTCGAATGCGGCGACCTGCTCCGGCCTGTCCATCGGTGCGTCTTGCCATTCGGAAGCGAACAACGACATCACGTGGCCGGTCGTGTACTCGTGCATGCCGCGAAACCCGACCCGGCACAAGATCTGGTCGCCGGGGGCAACATCGGCGAGCCCGTCGGCAAGTCCTTGGCCGCGAAAGGCCCGCCGAGCGACGATCTTTTCGGCAATGTTGAGCGGCCTGGGTTGGGCACTCGTCGGTGCGTCCGGCTGGACGGCGCCGGACAGTAAGGCGGATCCGTAAGGCAGGAGCCCGCCGGCTTTCGAGACCTGTCGAAAGAAGGGAGGCAATTCGTCTACGAGTCGGGCCAGGTCCACGTCTTCGCCGGCGGCGAGGCGAGCGACAACGCCTCGGTCGGTGGTGAACGGCATGCCGCTGTAGACCATGTTCTCCTGAAAGATTCGCTGAAAACTGTCGGCAACGACGAGGCGGATTCCCGCACCTTGATGGGCGACGACGGCGACTTCACGGGAGGACCCGGAACCGTAGGCGTGACCGCCGACCAAGACCTCGAAGCCGCCGCTCCGTACGTCATCTTGGGCAACGGCCTCTTGGAAGTTCTCTAGGAACCACGGGCCCAGGATGGCGGCGCTGTACCCCAGCGTACAGGCGCGTCCGCTGATGATCGCGTCGGTGTTGACGCCATACGCGTAGCTGTGTTCGCCCTCGGGTAGGGAGGCGCCTGCGAACTGGGCCTTCAGCAAGAGCGGGTCCTCCACCAAGTGGAGGATTCGTCCGGTGAGCTTCACTTGGGTTCCGTTGGGGTCGGAGTTGCTTCAGGCGCCGGTGTTGGCACCGGAACGGGGCCGCGGATCACGGTGTCGGTCGTCGGTTTGGGCGTCCCTTCTGGGGCCGTGGGCGTCCCTTCTGGCGGCGTTGTTGCGGCTTCTGGCGGTGCCGGCGGCGTGTCCGGCAATTTTTCGGGTTGGGGCCACGAAGGTGGAGGATTGGGCTGGTCGAGGGGCGGATTTCCCCCGCAGGCCACGAGCGCGGACAGGAGCAGGGTTCTCATGGGTCCTCCCGAAGCAGGCGGCGAGCCGCTTCTGCGATGTCTGTACTGGAATGGTGGGTAAGTTGCGTGACACGTTGTCGGACCTCGGGGGAGATCCAACGGGCAAGAATGCGGAGCAGCGCGACAACCCTCCGTACCTCAGAAGGGGTGGTGCCTGCGAGTCGGCGCCACAGGCCGGGCGCTGAAGGTAATGCGTTGAGGAAGGGCCTCGCGGTGGCATGGGGATTGAGGGCAAGGGTCCGATGAAGGTCGGATGGGTCATCGACCCACAAGTTGCGCGACAGCAGGTGGGCCAGTTGGCCGTCCACATCCGGCGCGGCGCGGGCGAGGCCTGGACGCAAAGCGCGATCGAGAAATGCGAGGTCGGCGTGATCTGGGTGGTCCACCAAAGCGACCCGGGAGCGCACCAGGAACAGCGGCCACACGGCGTTGTCAGCGTAGGTCTGCAAGTCATGGGGAATGTGGCTGCGTTCGAGAAACGCATCGATGGCCACGACAGTTTGGGCGTGGTTGGGTCGGGCTGCAGCGTCGTATGCGCACATCTGACCGACCAATTCGCGCAGCCCCGCGATGTCGGCGGGCGCGACGCCTGCGGGGCGAATGGCGGAGAGATGCCGTTCCAGCGCTTCGTCGTGGTGACCCCGGTGCAAGGACAACTCCGGGTGGCGGCCGGTCAGCATCTCGGCGAGGCAGATACCGAGGCTGTAGGTGTCGCTGCTCGGATGGTCGTCGTGTCCGTCCAGTCGTTCGGGTGCGACGTAGCCTCGGGCCCCAAGCACCACGGATTGTGTGTTGGCATGTTTCCCGGCGATTTCCGCGTGGGCGATTCCGAAGTCGACGAGTTTGACCTCCCCAACGACCGAGACGATCACGTTGGACGGCTTGACGTCGCGATGGATGACGCGAAGCGGGGTCCCGGTGATCGGCGACGGGTGTAACCACGCCGCGTTCAGCGCATTGGCGACTCGCGCGGTGATCGCGAGTGCAGGCCCGGTGGGGAGGGTTCCGTGCGCTTCGAGCACACGTTCGACGGACAAACCACGGACCCACTCCATGACGAGCACAGGGCGACCATCCAGCTCGACGAGGTCGCGGACCTTCACGATGCCCGGGTGGTCGAGTTGCTTGAGCATGGCCGCTTCGTCGCGCGTTCGTGCGAGCACGCGCGGGCGTCGGAGGTGTTCCCCGCGGAGAACTTTGATGGCGTCTAGCGAGCCTGTAGCGAGGTCCATCGCAACACAAACGGTGCCGAAGGTGCCGGAGGCGGCGACCTCTACGACCTCCCATCCCAACACTGCCACCTACTGAACCCGATGACCGCCGATCTCGTTCGCCAGCACCCAAGCGACGATGCCGCCGATTTCTTCGTCGTCCAAGGACGCGAGGGTGGTGGCAAACGAACCGGCGCCCATGGCGCGGCGACCCAGTTGAGAAATCCGTTTCGCGCGGTCGATCCATCGCGTGAGACTCTCGCGACGAAGGTCAACCCAGCCCTTCTTCGCCCAACCGTCGACTTGCGCTGCATCGTCGAAGGACGCGGTGGCAGCGAGGCCCAACTGCTCGGGCACGTTCAGACGAGGTCCTCGCAGGAGGGTCGCGCCGTCCGACAGCAGAATTGGAACACCGATCGTGGGTCCTAAGACCCGGACTGGATGGTCCGGGAGGGCCTCCCCGACCTTGCCAATCAGCGTATCGGCGTCGATTCGCGCCAACGCCTCGATCGAGCCGGTCACGTCTAGCAGTAGGCGAATTTCGAGCAGCAGCTTCGACAATTCGGGTGGGCCGAGTTGTCCGAGCGCGACACTGGGTGTGCCCGTTCGGTGTTCTTCGGCGTCCAATGCGGCCATGGCGTTGTTTCGCACCATGCCCGCCTTGTACGACGGACCGAGCACCGAAGCATCCAACGCCGCCACGACCTCTCGACCCGTGGCATGTCCCGCTACTTCTCGAAGCACGAGCCCGGCGATCTCTTCGGGCGTGACGAACTCCATCTGGCCCAGCGCCGTGATGGCAGCGAACTCGCCGCGCGAGAAGACGCCGTTCTCACCGGTGTCCACGACTGGAACCGACAAGGGTCCCATGGCGGCGTATTTTGCAGCATCGTCCTGGTAGGGAAAGGCGCCTCGGACTGGCACAGCTTGGGGCTGGATTCGCTCCACCACCACACCCTTGCGGCGAATCTGCGCCGTTCCTACGCCCTTGAAGCCGATCATCGCTCCGGGCTTGATCTCCTTGATCACGGGGCCGTTTGGAGTGCGGGCCGCGAGGAACAGCAGGCCCGTGTGACCGAAACCCGCTTCGGTCTTCGCCATCAACACGCGGGAGGGTTTGTCCTCGCCATGCGTGTAGGGGATGTTCAGGCCCATTCCTCCGGTGCCGGTGGTGCCGACCTTGATGTAAATCCGGGAATTCACCGCGACGAGGGCGGCATGCAGGATCGTGACGTGGCGCACGAGTTGGGGCACGGATTGACTGAGTAGGAAGGCTTCGATGTCGGTGCGGGCGGCGTCGTCGATCGGGGCCCCGAGCCGTTCTCGGACCTTCTGGGCCCCGACGAAAACGTCCTGGTAGGACAGGCCGGTCGCCGTGTTCACGCAGTCCACTACGACGTCAGGCCGGCACGTGCGGATCAAGTTCGCGAGGTGGTTGTGGGCCGTGGCATCGTCGATCGTGCCGTACAACGCATCCAACAGCTGTGCGCGGGCGGAGGCGTCGGACATCAGGTCGGCGCGGCGTCGATCTGCGAGTCCAACGGGGAGAAAAATGTCGCCCCAAGCTGCTTGCAGACGTGCCTCGGGGAACTCAGCCTGCAGCGCGACGAGGGCGCCGTTGGCTTCCTCTTGGGTCAGCGAGGCGACGACGACGATTTCGGGTCGAAGTGCGCAGAACTGGCGGCAGATCTGCATGCCGACGAGGCCGGCGCCTCCGAGCACCAGCACACGGTCAGCCACGGGGTGCCTCGGGGTCGCGAGCCACGTGGCGTAACATCCGGGGGATTTTCCCGCGAACGGCGTCGGCGTAGAGGCTTTGCACGCGAAGCGTGACGGGACCTGGTTTGCCGATGCCAATCGTTCGGCGGTCGAGTTCGCGGACGGGCGTGATTTCGGCTGCCGTGCCGCTCAAGAAAACCTCGTCCGCACAGTACAACGCGTCGCGACCGAACGGGCGTTCTACAACGGGGATGCCCTCGTCTGCGAGCAGTTCGAGCACGGTTGCGCGTGTCAGGCCGGGCAACGCGTTGGTGAGCGGGGGCGTGGAAACGACGCCGTCGGCCACCAAGAACACGTTTTCACCCGTACCCTCCGCGACGAGGCCCTGACTGTCGAGCATGAGCGCTTCGTCGTAGCCATCATCGTTGGCTTCGTAGCGGGACAAAATGCTGTTCACGTAGTGACCTACCACCTTGGCACGCGGAAGTGCCGCATTGGGGTGGTGTCGGACGAAGGTGCTGGTCTTGAGTCGGATGCCGTTGGCAAGCCCGTCCTCCCCCATGTAGGCGCCCCAGTTCCATGCGGCGACGACGACGTGGACAGGATTGTTGCGCGCGCCCAGGCCCATGGCGCGCATGCCGAGAAACACCAGTGGGCGCAGGTACGCCTCGGTCATGCGGTTGGCCCGAAGCACCGCGTGGTGCGCAGCCTCCAACGCGTCGAGCGAGATGGGAAGCGGCGTGCGCAACATGTGCATCGTCCGTTCGAGACGCACGAGGTGGTCGCGAAGCCGCCAAACACCATGGCGGCCGTCGGGTTGTTCGTAGGCGCGAATGCCCTCGAATCCCCCCAGCCCATAGTGCAACGTATGCGACAGCACGTGGACCTGGGCCTCGGCGAAAGGCACCAATCGGCCGTCGAACCAGATTTGATCGGACTCGATGCCCATCAGGCACTCCGCTCGGGGCCGTCGCGTCTATGGCGGCGCCGGTCCGGTTGCGACAGGCTAGGAGCCTTGAGGGAGACTTCGGTGGTGTTGTGGCTGTTCCTGTGGACGGGTTGTGGGTCGAGCTGGCGCCTCCGAGAGGGCGAGAAGCTTGCGATTGGCTGCCCCACGCGCGACTTGTGGCAGGATTCGGACGCCGATGGTTGGGGAGATCCGGATGTGACGCCGCAACCTCTGTGTGCGCCCGACGCCGTGTTGGGCTTCACCGCGGAGGTCGGCCTGGATTGTGACGACGACGACCCGGAAGTCACCGGCCGGGTAGGATCGTTGTGCCCAGAAGACCTGGCTGCTGGCGAGCCGGCGGGAACACTCGGCTTGGAGTGGGGCGGGGTCGAATACGTGGCGGCGTGGGGGCCCGAGCTCGACACCTCCGACGCAGTGGCGGCCGCGGTCGCGTGCGCGGCGTGGGCCGGTCCAGCGGCGTTGGAGCCGGCCGAGGGCTTGGTCGCTTTTGCCGCCGCCATCGACGTCGAGACGGTCACGGCGCGATTGTCGGTTGCCGTGGGTGCGGGGCGCGTATTCGCCGGATGGATCGACGCCGGCTGGGAGGGTGCAGTTGACGACGGCGTGTGGAGTTGGGTCGGTCTCGGCGACGACGGCTTGTTGGGGGGCGATACGCTTCCCTGGTGTGGTGAAATCCCCGAAGCTGTAGACGCCTGGCCGGAACTGAACGCGGCCGATCCGGAGCATCGCGCTGCGATGGAAGAGGAGTTGTCGGGCTTACGGCTTTCGCTCAACCTCGATGCCCTTGGAGGGTTCTGTGTTGGTTTGCCCGTTGAGGCAGGAGATGGCGTCACGGATGCCAGCTATGGCCCCTGGCAGGCGCATCCGGTGTGTGCACGCGCCCGTCCGGATCCGGCCCTGTGGTCTATGACTGGGGCTCGCTGATGTGGTGGTGGATCGCCTGCATTCCGCCTTTGGGACCGTTCGTGGCTGCGGACCCAGCGCACGATTTCGATGGCGACGGTGTGCACGAGTTGGACGGTGACTGCGACGACACCGATGCGGCAATTGGCCCCAGTGCTACCGATTTGTGCGGTGACACCATCGATCAAGATTGCGACGGCAGCGACCTGGCCTGCACCGGCGTGGTCACGGAAGAGACCGGGTCCTTTGAGGAAGACGACGACCTCGACGACGATGGCTACGCCCCACCTGAAGACTGCAACGACGCGGACGGACAGATCCACCCCCAACACGTGGAGGTCTGCGCTGACGGGATTGACCAGGACTGTGACGAGGTGGACCCGGTGTGCAACCTGGTCGGCGAGATTGACCCCGATGTCGAATATTATGAGGTGTTTCAGCAGGGTTGGCCGCTGTGGAGCGCCGGTGACCAGGATGGAGATGGGTTGCCGGAAATCATCGTCGGAAACATCTCCGATCACAGCTTGGTGCTTATCGATTATTCTCCTACAGGTTTCGGTACGCTAACTGACTTCGCGGGGTATTATTCCGACGGTACATACAGCGCCATCGGCGCAGCGGCCCTGGGGGCTTTCGACCTCACGGGGGATGGCATTCACGACGTAGCCGTGGGGGCGCCGTTTGGATTCGAAGGTACCAATGACGGCGTAATTTGGATTTTTCCGGGACCCGTTTCCGGGCCTATTCAGCCGACCAGTGTGGTGCCGACAGGAACCGTGACGCACTACGGAAAGCCCGACGAGCGATATGGCGCCGTGGTCGAAACGACGGACTTCGATGGGGACGGCGAACTCGACCTTCTCGGCGTTGCAGATGCTGCGAGCCACGGTGCCGTCTATGTGTCCTTTGGTCCGCTTCCCGGCTATACCCACGTAGCCGATCCGGCAGTGCGTTCCGCCGTATTCACCCGGTATGATGAACCTGCGGCCTACGAGGAAATCGGGGAGGACCTGGTGGTGGGCGACTTCGACGTCGACGGCGTCGGCGACATTGCGTTTAGCAGCTTGGGAGACGTGACCGCCGCAAGCATGGTGTGGTGTGTGTACGGCACGGACCCTGCTTTCTTTGGTGAAGTCCGCACAACCTCGGTTCCGGATACGATTACGACGAGACTTGGGGGTGAGCCGTACCAATCCCCCACGTTGGCGGTGGGCGATGTGTCGGGAGACGGCGCCGACGACCTCATCATCGGGTTGCCTAGCGACGGTGAAGGGGGCCTGGTGACGGGCGATCCAGCCGAAGAGGGCGTGGTCCTGGTGTTCAACGGCCCGGTGCTCGGCGAGCTGACCGCCTGGGAGATGGCGGAAACGCGCTTCGTGGGTGGGGAGGTGGACGCCCGCTTCGGTGCTTCCGTTGCTGTGGTGGACTCAGACTCGGACTCCGTAGGTGAGGTTGTCGTGGGCAGCCCCGGCGAGGACAACACGTTTCCCGACGATGGGGCCGTGTACCTGCTCAATGCCGCATCGGGAGCGACCTCACATGTTGCGCTGGGGGACTGGCGGGCACGCGCGACCGGTTCAGAAGGTGAACACCAGTTGGGAACTGCTGTGACCGCACCCGGTGACGTAGACGGCGACGGCCACGACGATTTCGCAGCCGGGATGATCGGCACGGGCGGTGTGTGGTTGTTCTTGGGCGGTCCCGATCGCTAATGGACCGCGGATTGACCGGTTTGAGCCGCGCAGCGACTGGCTTGGTCGTGGCGACGTGGCTGCTCTTGGTGGTAGGCGCCTCCGTTCGGGTGAATGGTGCTGGGCTCGCTTGCCCTGATTGGCCCCTGTGTTTCGGACAGGTCGTGCCGACGATCGATTTGGGCGTGGCCTTTGAGTTTGGGCATCGGGTGTATGCGGGTGCCATCAGCCTCGGTTTCTTGGCATTGGCCGGTTGGGTTTGGCGGCTTCGTTCGCAGCTGCCCACTTGGTTGCCGGCGGCGGTGGGGATGGCCGGGCTGGTGCTCGTTACGCAGGTCGTGTTGGGTGGGCTGACCGTGTTGCAGTTGCTCGCCGAATGGACCGTGGCGAGCCATCTGCTCGTCGGCAACTTGTTTCTCTCCGCCCTGAGTGTGATTGCGCTGTCGATTCGCGACGGCAACGGCCCGCGGGCCCGTCTGGGCTGGGGCCGCAGGCTGGTGCTGTTGACGCCGATTTTTCTGATTCCGCTTCAGCTCGTCATCGGCGGGTTCGTGTCCAGCAGTGGGGCGGGCCTGGTCTGCGGCACGTTTCCGTCTTGTGGCGGCGGCGCCTGGTTCCCGTCCTTCGACGGGCTGTTGGGGTTGCAGGTGACGCACCGACTGGTCGCGTGGTTGTTGTTGGGGTCCGCGATCCTGGCAATGGTGGCAGGGTGGAGGGAACCAATCGTTGCGGGGGCTGCGCGTTTGTTGGCCCTTGCGGTGGCGCTTCAGGGCGTGTTGGGTGCCGCCAATGTGCTGCTCCGCTTGCCCGCCGAGGTCACGCTTCTTCACACGGCCGGCGCCGGATTCGTAGTCTTGACGGGGACTGCGCTCGCGTGGAAAGTTGCGAGGTCGCTTCTGCCCGGTCAATAGGGCGACCCTCGGGTCGGTGCATGGGTGTGATCGACGTCATCGTTGCTCCCGCGGTTCCCCGCCCTTCGGCGGTGGAGATGGTCCGCCTTCTCGTCGAGATCGCGAGGCCGCGTGTGTTGGGTCTGGTCGTCTTCACCGGGTTGCCTGCTTTGTTGCTCGGCGCGCAGTCGCCGCCGGACGTCGGATTGGCGGCGTGGGTGTTGTTTGGGACCGGGCTTGCCGGGGTTTCGAGCAGTGCGTTCAACGCGTGGTGGGAGCGTGACGCGGACGCGCGCATGGCACGGACGCGGAACCGACCGTTGCCAGCGTCCTCCCTCGTGCCGTCTACGGTGCTTGCTTATGCCGTGGTTACGGGTGTGTTGGGCGTGCTCCTGTTGGGTGCGGTTGGCGGCGTGGCGGCAGCGGGAATCGGCGCGGGGACGATTGCGTTCTACGTCGGCGTGTACACGATCTGGCTCAAACCCCGCACGCCCCAGAATATCGTCATCGGTGGGGCGGCAGGGGCAACGGCGCCGCTGATCGCGTCGGCTGCGGTGCATGGGACCGTCACGACAGGTGCGTGGATATTGTTCCTGATCATTTTCTTGTGGACGCCGCCCCATTTTTGGGGAATCGCGTTGCACCGGAAACGGGAATACGAAGCGGCAGGATTCCCGATGATGCCTTCCGTGGTCGGAGACCAGGGCACCCGTTGGCGTTCGTTGGCCTATTCGCTCGTATTGGTTCCGGTCACGCTGCTACCGGCTTGGTCAGGCGACCTGACTTGGGGCTACGCAGCCGCGGCCGCGCTGCTCGGTGCGGGCTTCGTCGGCATGGTGGTACGTTCGCTGGTTCGGCGCGACACTCGCGTGGATTATGGGGTCTTCAAGGGGTCAGTGGTCTATTTGGGCCTGCTATTCCTGGCGATGATTGGGGATTTGGCCGTCCAGATTCTTGGGTAAGCCTACATTGGCCCGCTGACCCAAACCGCGCCCGTCGCCGCCCACTCGCCCTCCGCAGACCATCCGCACAACACCACCCAACCGCTGACCAACGTGATCGCAAATGCGCCCGAATCGTCGTCAGACGTGGGCGTCCATTCCGACAACACCGCCCCACCCGTTCCGATCAGGGCCAACGAATCAAAGCCGGCGGCGCCACCAGCCGTCCATTGCACGAGGCGCGGGCTGTCTCGAAAGGGGCGCTCCGGCAGCACGTCTCCGGGTACCGCGCCGTCCACATTCAACGTCAGCAGAGGCCCAGTTCCGGCGGACACGTCGCCCCGGTACAATGCCGACTCCACATCCACGGCACCGATTCGTTGTGGGTCGTCCACCGGCACCCAAACGACAGGACCGGCCGGCACAAGCTGTGCGCCCGCATCGAGCCAACTCGTCCAGTTGACCCACGCGGCTGGTCCTTCCGCAAAGGGCGCTGGCAAGAATACGAGGTCGGGCGGCTCCGTCCAAGCGATGGGCGGCGCATCGAGCAAAGCCGCGTCCACGGCGACGAGGCGCGAACCACCGACGCCGCCGCGCGCAGAGACCAGCACGTGGTCGAGGTCGCTATCCCCAACGTCGATGGCGCCATGCCCGGGCTGGTTGGCGTCCGCGGTCCATGGCCAGGAAACGACCGATCCGCCTACCACCGTAGTGACGCTGCCGTTTCGAGCCGCAATTCGAGGCCAACCCGCGAGGTGGCTGTTGGTGGTCGCTACCTCATCCTCGGGGCTGAACACGGCGTAGTCAAAACCGGCGCCGACTGCGCTCCGCCCCGACGTGAGGTTGGTGCCTTGAAAGCTTCGCCCACGATCGGCTGGCCAGACGAGGGCGGCGGCCACGTGGTTTCCCAGGGAAAACCTGGGCGGCAAACGCACGAGAAGGCTGTCGTTTTCGTCGTTGCCCAACTCGACGGACACGACGGTTGGCACCACTGCGGGTCCTGCCGAAACGTCGAGCGAATGCACACCGGCACCCAAGGTCAGCGTCGCGCCTTCGGAAGGCACGAGGACTTCGAGCGCACGGCTGTCGGCCGCCGTCCACAACACCCGAACGGAACGGGGCGCTGCGGACCCGAAATCGAAGCTGAGCTTTACGCTGGCCGAGGCCCCCACAGGCAGTTCGAGGTCGATTCCGGGGTCTGCGGTCGCCGACGGTGCGCGCCCGGTTGCTTCTGCGCGAACGGTGGCTGTCTTATCGGGCACCCACCCGTCAAACAGATGATTGACAACGGGCAGACGCCCGACGCGGGCCCCCGCCGCGTCCATTCCCACCACCTCGTCTGCGTTCAACGCGCGCCCGGCAATATGAACGTCCCCAAGAAGGGAAGCCGCCGCCGAGTCCCCGACGAAGATTCGGGTGACTCCGCCGAGTCTCAGCGCGCCACCGAGGTCCGCCACCAGGGTCCCGTCGTGGCGATACCCGGCCGCTGGATGCCACAACTGGTCGCCGAGTCGCTCGAAATCCCCGGACGCGTGCAACCAAAGGCCGTCGGCGTCGTCGAGCTGCAGCCAGTCGCTGTCGGGTTCAATCCGCCAGGTCACCGATCGACGGTTGCCGACACCGTTCGCAGGCGCGTCAAGCAGCGATTGCACCGTGCCTTCCAGCGTCACGCCGTCGGGGTGGACCGTCCAGCTGTCGACCTGCAACGCACCGCCGTCCACAAGCGGGGCGACTTCATGCAGCCGGTCCGAAGCGCCCCACGGTGCAGCATCGATGAGGGTGCCGCCGCTCGCGCCCACCAAGGTAAGGCTGTTTTCCGGATTGCGGATCACGGCGACGAATCGGCTATTCGCCAGCCACAGGTCGCCAGGACTCCCTTCGCCACCGGCTACCGCCATGTCTGTACAAGCGACCTCGGTGACGAGAACTGTGCCCTCCGGTGGCGTCTCCGGAAGGCAGGCCTCCACGGGCTCGTCGGCGGGCACCGTACAGCCCAGCATCCACACGATCGACCCCACCATGGGTCCGCGCTATCCCGCTGACGTGAGCACCATCCCACGCGAGCGCCGTATAAGGGTGACGGAGCTGTACCGATCGATTCAGGGGGAGTCCACGCATGCGGGCAAACCCTGTGTGTTCGTGCGCCTCACGGGCTGTCCGCTGCGTTGTACGTGGTGCGACAGTGCGTTTACCTTTAGCGGCGGGACCGTGCGCGATCTCGACGAGGTCGTCGCAGAGGCCAGTGCGTTCGGCATACACACGGTCGAGGTCACGGGCGGCGAGCCGTTGGCGCAACCGAATGCCATCGTATTGATGGAAAAGTTGCTGGAACGCGGGCACGACGTATTGTTGGAGACCAGCGGTGCGTTGTCGATTGCGGACGTTCCTGAGCGCGTATTCGTGATTCTTGACTTCAAGGCGCCGGATTCGGGAGAAGAAGCTCGGAATCATTGGGAAAATGTTGGATTGTTGCGGCCGCACCACGAGGTGAAATTCGTGCTCGCGTCGCGTCGCGACTACGACTGGGCGGTGGACGTCACTGTGGCGCATGACCTCGCGTCACGGTGTGCAGCGGTGCTTTTTTCGCCCGCATGGGGCACGCTCGCGCCGTCCGATTTGGTCGAGTGGATGCTCGAAGACGGTGTTCCCGCGCGGCTCGGGCTACAGTTGCACAAAGTGGTGTGGGACCCTGTGGCCCGAGGGGTATAGATGGCGCGGGCGAGCACCTTTCTCGAACTGGCGCCGGAGTTTGGCGGAACGCTATTCGGCCCGTTCCCAGGGCCCGAGATTCGGTTGGGCTCCTCCCCCGACCGGACCGACATTCGGCTTCCCGAAACACTCGGTGTGGCCGCGGTGCATTGCCGGGTGGTCCGACAAGACGACACGACCTGGCTGATTGCCCCCGTCGATCGGGCAGCTGCGGTGTGGTTTCACCGGTCCTCCGGGGGCCGACCGTCGCAGCTAGACGCCCCGGTTGCAGCGCGTGCGGGCGACGCGTTTTCGTTGGTTACGCCGGAGGGTCCGCGATTTACGCTTCGAATCGAAACGGGGAAAAGCGCGGACGACGCGTCTGGCAAAAGTCACGGCCAACCTCCGCCATCGTCCAACTTCGTAGCGAGATTCGGACGGGAAATTTTTCGTATAGGCCTCGCTCGCATGATCACGGCGCGAATTGGCGCGTCAGGCATGTGGCTGTACAATTTCGTGCGAAATGGCACGTTTTTGTCCCCCGTATTTCTCGTCGGATTCTTGACGATGGGGTCGGGATGGTTTCTCGCTGGTGGCTCGTCCTGCGCTGCGTTGGGCCTCAACAAGACGCGTCTGACTGCACAGACTCAGCTCAGGGATTGTCGCGATCAGCTCGGCGTAGAGGATGGGGAGGCGTCGGCGCCGACCGTGCCCGGGCTCGTTCGCACCTTGCTGAACGACCGCGAATGGCAAGCGACTTTGCTCGACGACCGAGAATTCACCGCGGCCTTTGCCCGTGAGCTCAAGTTGATTTTCGCCAGCTCGGACCGGTACCGATGGGCGTACACCCGCGACGGTTCGGTGGTGGTGCGGACTCGGGCGGGCCTGCAAGCGCGTGGCCTTCCCGAAGACCTCGTCCGGGCGTTGGGTTGGGCGGCCGCGCTGCCTGGCCAGGTGGAGCGCGAATGGAAAGTGGTGGTGGACAGTGAGGGTGAGGAGGTGTGCGGACGGGGACCGCTTGCGTTGACGTGGCGTCAGGCTGTCGCGCTCGGTCTGGACACCCAACCCGACGCCTTGGTCGAACGCGCGGTGGCTGCGAGTGGTGACACGCAGTTGTGGAAGGACGCGATCGGCAAGACGACAGCGTCGATCAGTGCGCCAGCGGCAAGCGGTTCGGTGCTGGCTGCCGGCGCCGAGTTGCAAGGAGGCCTCGAATGTTTGGTGGTCGAGGGGGCGGACGATCGCCTCGATCCGACCCGGCTTGCCAACGCACTGGCCGAACGGATCGGTTCCGACGCGCGCGGCTTGCCCACCGAACAAGGTCGCTACTGGATTGCTGCGCGGTTGGTGTACTTGGGGGCGCTTGATTTCCGTCGCGGGTTGGAAGAGCTCCGTCTCGACGGTCAGCCGCCGTCGGTTGCCCTCGAAGCCGCAGGGATTCCGAAGGCGCGCGCGGAGTTCGCGGTCGGGTTTGGTGCCGCGATCGCTGCCCGCGCCGTGGCGATTCCGTGCCTTGCGGTGCTCGACCGTGAGGTGTCTGCGGCGCCGCCGGACTTCCTCGGTGAACTTCCCAACCTTGGAAACTGCGCCATCATCAAGGCGTTCGTCGAGTACGACCGACTGTGAGAAGTGTGGCCGCCAACGCCACTGCGAAGGAGGCGGACAGTCCACCGTGGGCACATCCGTCGGCGAAGGGCGATCCACCGTCTTCAGACGCAAGGTCGCCGGCCGTGGTTCCGTTGACGAAAGGGGCCGTGTCTCCGGTGTCCCCAAAAAACGTGGTGAACTCAGTCGTGCCCGTGGGCGTCACCGTGCCAGTGTCTTGCCCGGTATCCGCCGTGTCGGAGGTATCCGTGGTTCCCAAGAAAGCGAAGCCCTGAGCGAAACAGACGACAACCCACACGAGCGCAGCCCCCATCGATGTGGGCGAGATAACTCTACCGATTGCCGCCGGGCACTTGAACGGGCGGGCCACAACGCATTAGACGCGCCGGCCGATCGAAGGAGACCCCCATGTCGAAGACCGCGACCGTCGCGAGCATGGTGCGAAATGCCGCACGCAGCGAAGAAGAACTGGTTGCCACGGTGCACAGCATCTTCGACAACGACGACATCGAGCGCATCGCCGATTTCTTCGATCGTTTGAACATCCCGAAAGCACAGGGCGGAGAGGCCGTTTCGGCCCCGATGGCCTCCGTCGAGGGTCCCGCAGCCACGAAGGTGTGGGGATGGGCGGAAGAGGGCAAGATCGCCGTCGGCATCCAGCGATTCCTCGACCGGCACGAACGCAAGGTCAAATGGCATGTGTCCCACCCCGGCACCGACGGTGTCGAGGGCCTGCTGCTGTTGGTCCGCAGCGCGATGTGGCTGACGAATTTGCGCCTGCGCCGGATGAAAGTCCTCTTCGAGAAGACCACGGACATGACGCCGGATGAGTGGGCCACCGCCCGCGACCTGATGAATCGCACCTTCCTGACGTGGCGGCATTTCCTGCAACACATGGCGGGAGACTGGGTCGATGCCATGCTCACCGTGACTGATCGCGATGACCTCGCGCAGCGGCTGGGCAGCTTCTACGAACTGGTGGATCGCCAGGTCCGGGCCGTCGAAGAGAACCGGAACACCATCGAGGACCGCCGAATGGACCTCACGGTGCTTCCGGAAGGATTTCCGCCGGTTCGTCCTCCCAACTACTTCGGTGGCGACTTGCTGGGTCGGGGACCGTGGAAGCAGTATTGGGCGTCGTTGACGCAATACGCGCACCGTTTCCGGGAGTGCGCCGCCTAGGCGGCGCCCGACTGTGGCATGACGCTCCCGCCCGTTCCATGGGCGCGGCACTTGTGGGTGCCCTCGTGGGTAGCGAGCGCGGCGGTATCTGCATGGTGGTGGGTACTACAGGCCTTCATCTGGGTCGGCGTGCCTTCTTGGGCCGAAGGCCCGCTTTGGCTGGGCGCAGTTGCGGCTGCCGTGGCGGCTTCGAGCCTGATGTTGGACGGGTGGGTGCGCGGTCGTGCACGCTGGCTCGTTGCGGCTGAGGTCGGTTTTGGCACCGTGTTGGTCGGTGCCGGCGCGTTTGGGCTTAGCGCCCTGTGGATGGCGGCGGTTGGGGGTCTCGCAGGCCCGGTCGGGATGAGCGTGCTCGTGCAACCCGACCTGCTGAGTCTCCGCGGGCAACTCGGTGCTTTTGTGGCCGTCGGCGGGTGGACGGGGATCGTACTGGGCGTGATCCGGGCCTTTCCCAACCTGTTGTCCCGATGGTGGCCCGCGGAGTCCCTCAAGGACGAAGGTGCTGCCTGGGTGCGGGTCCTCGAACACGTCTTCGCTGGGATCGTCTCCGGGGGTGCCTGGGCCGGCGTGTGGTTTGTGCCCGGCTTCGCGTTGTCGTTGGCGGGAGATCAGTTCATCGCGGGCGCGCTAAGCTCATTGACCTTCGGCCTCTCCATGGGTTTTCTCGCTTGGACGCTCCCAGACCGGGCGTGGACCCCGTGGATCCGCGTTCGTCGTGGTCCGCGAAAGGGCATGCGAGTCCCGTTGCTTGGCGAGAATGGCGAAGCCATTGAGCGCTTCGTCGGCCACTACCCACGGGGATTGGATCTTTTCCTGCCGTCCGATACCGGTGCGAGCGAGGTCCACCTTTCGGCCCTGGTCGACGGGTTCGACGAGGTGGTGGTACGCGGGCAGTCGGTTTCGGAAACCGTCGTCTCTCGGTTTCTGGAGACGGTGGACCTGGCTTACGACCCGTCCGCCGCAGCGCCAGTCGAAACGGTGTTGTCTCCGGGCGACATTGTACGTGTAGGAACCGTGGAACTCGAAGTGCTGTACCTGCCCCAGGACAACAGGCCGTGATGTGGGCCTTCTGGCTGGCTTGTGGAGGCGTCCGTACGGAACGAGTACCCGGCACGACGGCGAGCGTTCAAGCCGATGTGCCAGCGGCCGACAGCGAATGGACGTTGGATATTCGCACGAGCGCGACGGACTGCTTGGCGGCGGGGGTGACAGACACCCGCGGATGCACGCCGTGGTTGGACCGGGCGTCCGGCGAGGTGCACCTGTCCTTCGAGTTGCGCGATCCGGCGTCGGGCTCGCCGATGACGCGGTCGGTGACCCCTGATCAGGTCGTGGTGCTGCACGATGGCGCAAGACAGAACGATGTGGAGTTGATTGCGCACGACCCGGTTCGGGGCGGCCAACTCTTCGTGTTGGTGGTGGACGGGTCTGGGTCGATGTTTGAGGACGGCGCAAGCCGGGCGCGGGCCCTGCACGACGCGTTGCTTCGAGCGGAAGTCGTGGACGGCTTCTTTCCCGTTGACGGAGGAGAATCCGGGGTGGTCGCCCTCCGTTTCACCGACAAAGTGATCGGACTGGACGGCGGGGCGCCCAGAATCATGACGCGGCGCGCCGACTACGAAGCCGCCGTTCGCGCCTTTCTTCAACAACCGGGCGGTGGGTATACGCACCTATACGACGCAGTGGTCTACTCGATGACCGCCTTGTACCAGGACAATGCTATTGCCGCGTGGTTGGCCTCCCGGTCGAGCGAGCCCACCGTCGTGGCCCTGACAGATGGCTTTCACAACGAAAAGAGTTCTGATCTGTGCGAAACCAACGTGCCCAGATTGCAGACGGCGTTGAACAGCGTGCGTGCGGCGCGCACGAATGCAGGTTTGGCGGTGCGACCCACGTTGTATACGGTCGGGATCGGCCGGCCCTATCGCCCGGGCAACAAACCCCGCGGGCTCGACCAAACAGTGACGTCGCTCGCTTTGTGTGGCCCCTACGGCGACCACCCCATCGACGGCGGAATCGAACGCGCAGGCATCGACCACATCTCGCTGGAATGGCTAGCGGAAGCCGGGGGCGGGATTGCATTTGCCCGCCAAGACGCGAGTGGTTTGGCGTCGGTATTTCGACGTGCGGCGGCTCCAAGGTACCGGTGGTTTGAGGTGCGCTACCGCGTGCCCGATCCGTTCTGGATGCGTCGATCCTTCGAGACCCGGATTCAGTTGGAGTCGTCGGCCCGCGCATTGACGAACATCCGTTTTCATCCGAGTCGTTGGCTGGACGCTCCCTCGGGGATCCCGGAGGCGTCCGGACGGTGGGCGATGGCCGCGCCGTGGGGTCGATCTGCCGCGCTGTGGGTGTCGTTACTTGCGCTGTTGGTGCTGTTGCCCGCGGTCCCGACGGCGGCATGGACGGCGTGGCGGCGGTGGGTCGGGTAGGAGCCTCAAACGGGGCGGTGAAATGGTGGTCGTCTGGGTGTGGATCGCAGCTGCGTTCGCCGAACCCAAGGTCCCCGAGCCGGTCGCCGCAAGGTCGCCGATCGAGACTGTCGGCGACGCGATTGAGGAGAAGAAGTCGAAGGAGGAACTGGAGCGACAGGAAAGGCTGCGGAAGATCGACGAGGCTCAAGGCGACCAGGCCGCGCGTGTCATCGTTCTGCGCTGGCCTGATGCGCCGGATACCGACCACCACAACCAGTCTCTCGTTCGAAACATCCGAAGCAGAATTGCCCGCCCGAATGCCAAGTTCTTTCCCGAGATCGACTTGTACCAGGCCGGACGCAAAGAACCCGACCGCACCGTGCTCCCGATCGATCAACGGGCATCACCGCCTGAGTCTGCGATGGAAGAAGTCGCTCGGGTCACTGACGAGGTCGCCACCATTCCTTGGCGCGCGTTGACGGCAGATGAGTGGGGCGTCAAAGCACACGAATTGCGGACGTTGGCCCAGAGAGTGTGGTTCGTGGACCGCGTGGAAGCCCGTGAGCCCCTCTTCCTGCTCTACGCACAGATCGGTCGCGCTGCAGACAACGCCGGTACGGAGACGCCTCCTTTTTACGCGTACATCGGCGGAAGGACCGTGCCCTACTACTGGTATCTGGCCGGCGTGTTGGCGCACGAAACCCCGGATCTATTGTCACAGCTGTCGGATCAGGACCTTCACGGCTCGGTGTCCTATTGGAAAAATGAGTTGGACCGAAAGGCCTTGCCGTCGATGACGTTGGGTTTCGACCTCAACGGGGTGTGGGACGCGAAGGCGTTTGCGGGGGAGTACCAACTCTTCGTCAACGGCGTCGAACAGCTGCTCAAGGACGACAAGGGCCTGTACGCAGCGAGTCCCGGCATCGCTGACGTCTTCTTGCGTACGAGCGACGGCGGGTATGGTTTGTCAGAAAGAATCGAGTTGGAGAAACTCGACGAGAAAATCTATTTTGTGCTGGAGGTCGCGCGTAAGCGGATGGGAATCGACTTCATCGACCAGCTCATGCGGGACCCCAACCGGTGCATTCCCGACGTCGACGGCGACATCATGTTGTACCTTGCCATTTATGCACGTTTGCACCCTGGCTCCGACATTTACATCGTCATCCCGAAGGGCGGTTCGACCTCGCCCAACAACTTGTATTTGTGGCAGTGGGACCGCCCGACCGCGACGCTGGTCAGGGTACTTGACGATACCGGCGGTTTCCCGGTCAGGTTTGCGGCATTGGTGGGGGCAGGCCTCACTTTTTCTAGCGCCACCTACACCCCGCCCTCGTCGGAGGAGTTGGCAGATGCGGCGGCCGCGGCGAGCCCTGACGACCCTTCCGGCGGCTTGACTGCTGCGACCAATGTGGTTCAGAAGTTGCCTGTACCGGTTCCTGCGGGCTTTCCGTTGGCGTTCCACCTTCGGGGCCACTACAACCGCTTGATGGTGGCAACCGGACTTGAGTTTTCTGCCGCGTTGCAAAATGGCGGCGAGTGGTCGGACCTGTACCAAACGAACACCCATGACGGTGCCAGCCACGATGTTGTCACGACGTCCACGGAAACAGTGACCGTGGGAACGGGTACGACCGCGACGCCGTCTGTGCTCCAGATTGTGACGCCTGAATTGCGTGTACGTACCTGGCAGCGGCTGGTTTTCTTCGGCTTCGGTGGTGTGATTGGACGGGACGCTTCGATCGGTTTCGGACCTCGGGGATGGATACGCACGGGCTGGACCAACGTGCCGCACGCCGTCGATCTGACCGGACATCTCGGGTACACGGCGCAGGCGCCTTTTTCGACGAAGTCGACCGGCCGGGTTCGACCGTTGGTAGACGTCGACGGGTTTGGGGGCGTGATGATTCCCTACCGTGATTCGTTGTACATCAAAGGCAACGACACATTCCCGCTGACCGCTGAGGAGCGCGACCGGAGACTTGGGAAGGTCTTGCCCACCTTTGGGTTTACCGTGGGCGTTGGGCTGACCTTTTGACCGGTGCAGGGTCCCTTGCATTAGGCTAGCTGTTGCCGGTTGGAGAAGACGATGGGGCGGACGGGCGTGGGGATGACAGTATTGGGCCTCGGTGGCGCATTCGGCGGCGGCTTTTTTGCCGGATGGACGGGGAATGTCGCGAGTCGAGGGGGTGAGATCATCGTGGACCTGCACGTTTCAGGTGCGCAATCGATTTCCGTGTTTTGTGACTCAACGACCGTGAACAGCGAAGGAACTGATGTCACCTTCGTAGCAACTGAGGGCGCTTGTCGGGTGGAGGCGCCGTTAACCGCTTCGATGCCATTGAAGGGCGACTTGCACGTGTCAGCCGGTGGGCGCTATGCCTGCGACAGGCGAAATGACGAATTAGTTTGTGACCGCGTTCGTTAGGGGGTTTCATGATGATGGCACTGTTTGCGACGTTAGCTCCGCTAGTTGTCGGCGATGCGTTCGCGGCCACGGGCCTCGTATGGACTTGGCCTGACGGCGAGGCGAGGACTTGGCACGCCGTGGCGGACGTCACCGTTCCGAAGTTGGTCGAATTCAAGGCACTGAACAATACGGATGTCCGTATCGGGCGGTTCCGCGTGGAGTTGGTAACGACCTGCAAGAAAGTAGGCCTTTCCGGAAAGGACGCCTTTGACATCAAATGTATGATCGACGACGTCGGGCTTCAAGCGGCGCCCGTCCGCCCAGATGCGGGGCGGGTGCTCCCCGTTCTGACCGAGTTTGACGATTCCTTCCGTGGCAGCTTTTTGGAGCTGACGATGACTACGGACGGTCGAATCAAGGCCGTGGGCCTGGAAGGCGTGAATGACCGCGTGCGTCGATATCGAGAAATCGAAACGGTCATGCGGCTGGTGGTGGTTCGTGCGATCGCGGGATTGGACCTTCAGTTGCCCAAGAACGGCGATGATAAGGGCACCTCTTGGCGGATGATCAAGAGTTTGGCGATGAATTTTGTGGCAGATACGGGGACGGTCGGTAGCCTGGAAGGCGTTTCTGCCATCACCAAGACGGATGGCGACATTGTGGTGATCGAGTCTAAGGCGACCGGAACGTTGGGTTCGGGCGAGGAGTACTTAGAAAACGGACAGCCTCAACTATCGAACTTGTACGACATGAATCTGCAGAGCGCGGCGACCTTCGACACCGCAAAAGGATTCCTGTTGGATCGAACCTACCGCGTAGACGGCAACGTCACTGCCGGCTCTCTTGACGCGACCGGATCGCAAGGCTCCTCCTACATTCAGGAGCTGAAGTTGACCTTCGTGGCGCCCGGCACAACCGTCCAGATCGAAGACAACGCAGAGTTGCCTCCTCTGGGGACCGTGCTCTAAGCACACCGCGCCTTCGCGAGTTACCGGCTCATCCGGCCGCTGTGCCGAAGGAGAAACCCATGACGATGTTCGTTGCACTGTTCGCTTCTGCTTTCGCCGACCCCTCTTTGGTGTTGACGGGCACCTGTCCGGGTCCCCAGTCTTTGGTGATCACAGCCCTCACGCCGTCCGGCTCCTACGCGGTGCTCACGGGCCGCGGCGCCGGCGCCGACACCATCACAGCGGCTGGTTGCTTCGTCACCACCGACATGAAGAAGCCGAAGGTCGCTACGACGCTCGTGGCTGACGGCGCAGGTAATGGCGTCGTCAACATCACGACCACGCCGGGCAACTGTCCTGGTACCGTCGAAATCGTCGACGGCGGAACCTGTACCACGTCGAGCATGGCGACCGTCAATACGGACGCGGCCGATTGGTTCTTTGGCAACTACGGCGGCGCGTACGACAAGAACACCCAGTACAACGGTAGCGTCTCCTGCGGAACCACCTGTGCTTCAGTGGGGCTCACCGCCCATGGCGCTCGGTTCTTCTGCAACCTCGACGGTGTCGGAGACACCGAAGGCTGCACGAAGGCATTGGACTACTACTACGGCACGGCCAACTGCGGAAAGATGGTGCGCAACGACGTACTCGGCTCCGAAAACGGCAACATGGAGGATTGTGCAGGTAGCATCAATACCTGCGTCTCGGGGACCTGCTCCGAGGGCGTGACGTACCACGCGATTCAGTGCCAGTGCTACTAGACCTCGAACAAGCTGTCAGCTGTCAGCCGTTGGCGGTTAGCTCGAACGAACCGTCCCAATGGACTGCGCGACTGGACGTGGTGTGCGCTTTCAGGTGAAGCGCTCGACTACGCTGCCGCGGCGAATTGTCTAGGTGCCAGGCTAA
>CAMASI010000034.1 GCA_945861065.1 Klebsiella pneumoniae
CTCGAACAAGCTGTCAGCTGTCAGCCGTTAGCGGTTAGCTCGAACGAACCGTCCCAATGGACTGCGCGACTGGACGTGGTGTGCGCTTTCAGGTGAAGCGCTCGACTACGCTGCCGCGGCGAAGTGTCTAGGTGCCAGGCTAATAGCTAACGGCTAATCGCTAACGGCTGCGCTTGTTTAAGGACTAGGCCTCGTCCAACCCGAGCCTTTTCGCAGTCAAGGCGTCCAAGGGCGGGAATAGCCACGTCACCCGCGTGATGTCGGCCTCGCCACGGGACGCCCTTTCCACCCGTCTGCGAAGCCTCCCCACCGTCGATACCAGACGGGCGGCGCGTACGGGTTTGTGGAGCCTGTGCCAAGTACCGGCCGACAGCGCCACCACGGATTCGTCGGGGATAAAACCACTGACGATGAGAATCGGGACCGTAGGGTGCGTCGTCTGGCACAACGTGGCGAGTTCGATCCCGTTCATACCCTCCATGACGACGTCGGTCACAAGTACGTCCGGGCGCTCGGTACCGAGCCATCGCGCCGCGTCACGCGCCGCCGTAAACGGGATCACCGTGTAACCAGCGCCTTTCAACGCGCGGGCGTACCCTTCGATGAGGACCTCCTCGTCTTCGACCAACAAGACGCGCCGACCCTCGGGCATCGGTGCCGGCGCTTCGTCGAGCGCGTCTGCATGGCGCAGCGCCAGCAGAAAACGGGCACCCCCCCCAGGCCGCTCCTCATACCAAATTCGCCCCTGATGATCGCGCAGAATCTGCGAAGCAACGGCGAGGCCGAGGCCGGTTCCTTTGCGTCCCTTGGTCGTGACAAAGGGCTGGAAGATATCGGAACGCAGTTCTACAGGGACTCCGGGTCCGTCGTCTTCGACCATAATGGCCACACCGCGATGGCCACCCTCAATGGCCCACGGCCGCGCTGCGATCCGAACAGTGCCCCCGTCTTTGAGGGCGTCCCGGGCGTTGACAAGCAGGTTGACCAACACCTGTTCCAAGTCCTGGGCGTCGCCATGAATAGGGGCGATGTTGTCGGGCACGTCCACGACCAGTTGGATGTTGCGCGGCAGGGTGGGGTCGACGAGGTCGGTTGCCGCCTGCAGAACCCGGTCCAGATCGACCGGGCCGAGGCTGGACGCCGAGCCTCGGGACACGGTCAGCAGGCGACGGGTCAGTTGCGAGGCCCGCTCGATGGTGGCTTCCATACGGCCCAGGCGCTCGACGGCTTTGGTGTCGGAAACGGTGCTCTGAAGGATGCCCACGTGGGCCAAAAGTGTGCCCAACATGTTGTTGAAGTCGTGTGCAATGCCACCGAGCAAGACCGCGACCGTTTCGAGGCGAGCCGCGTGCAAAAGGCCTTGGTCCATGGCTTTGCGCTGGGTGACGTCGCGAAGAACGAGTTGAATGCGGCCGGCGTCATGGGGGCGTCCGGCGGACTCGATCGTCCGATCTCTGCCTTCAACCGGCAAGCGGAACTCGGTCCGGTCTTCCCGATCCGATGCGCGGGCGAGATGGGCGCGCGCAATAGGTCGGTCGTCCGTATGGACCAACGCGAGTAGGTTTTGCCGCGATGGCTGTACGCCCAACAGGACATCGAGGCCCGAGCCGAAGTCCACGATCATGCCGTCGGTCGTGACCACAACGAGCCCATCCCCGCTACCAGCCAGCAAGCGCTGATGGCGATCGCGCAGGTCCACATCGCGGAGCACCAAGGCGGCCAGCGTCGCGCCTGCAAACAGCACGGTTCCTGCCAGCGACCAGGAGGACCAGGGATCTGGCAACGCGAGTTCCCCGAGCACCGCGAGCAGGGGAGGGCCTACGGTCGCGGCGACCACAAGCGTCGTTGGCCGGCCTAGTCGCCAGGCGGTGACGACAATGGGCACGCACAACGGAAGGGTCCCCAACGCAATCAGGTCGGGGAATGACTCCAGCCGTGCCAACCAAACGGTGGGAAGGACGACGGTGCTCGCGGAGACCGCAGCCACGGCCGCGGCGGAACGTCGTACGATTGCGGAAGGTCGAATTCGAAGGAACCCCACAAGGAAGCTCCACGCGAACAGGGGAACGGCGGAAGCCGCCACCAACGATAGGCGCCAAGCGCCTAGGGGGCCGAGCAGGGATTCTGCGGCCTGCGTGGTCGTCCAAGCGCCGATCGCGAGCAGGACGTGCGTGAGGCCGAGTGCCAGGTGAGGCGTCGCTCCCTGCGCCCTCGTGGCGCGAACGGCGAAGGGGATGGCGGCTGCGAGGGCGAGGATCAGGGCCACGCCAACGCGTCGTGCGTCGGCGCGGCTGGCAAGCGCATGCACGGCATCCGGCGGGCCCAGCATCACGGCGCCGACGCTCGCAACGCCCCAACCTCCGGTCACTGTGACGTCCAACTCGTGGCGGGAAAACGGATCGGAGGCGGGCACGATCGCGAGAACGGAGCGCCCAGTCAGTTCGGCAGGGGGCACGGGCGTCACAGCTACGCCGTCCCAAGAAGCTGCGGCAGACCACCGCGGGGAATCGATCCACAAGGCCAGCGGGCCTTCACTCGGAACTGTCACGGAACGCGTCAGGTGGATCAACCGGTCCGCGGGCAGGCCTTGCGCCGCCATCTGCCCGGGTAGGCCAACGGCCCTGTCCGGAGCGCCTTCGACGCGGGCCGTCCACAACCCGGAAAGGTCGAGCACGCCGCGGGAACCTGGCACCGCAACGAGCGTCTGGATCGTCAGCAGGGTGGCAACGGCAATCCCGCACCACCCGATCAGTCGCAGTAGCGGCACAAGCGGGGCCGGGACCATGGGTCCCGATCGCCCGTTGAACGCGTCATGGCAAGCGGATTGTGTGTATCCAGTCGGCGACGGCATCCCGCATCGTCAGTCCGCTGTGTGACGTGAGCCCTACGCTGCGGCGTCGATGGCGTCGTGCGGGATCGGGATCGGGATCGGGTGCGGGCAGGAGTATCGCGGAGCGGCTTTCGATCATCGCACCCCGTAGAAAGCGTCCGGTCGTTGCTACTCGTACTGGCCGATTTTCGGCCGCCCGTCGAAAAGGAGCGATCACAACACGGCGTTCAGAACCCCGATCATCTCGTCGAGTTCGGCGTCGCTGGGGTTCATGGCCAACGCGGCGCCGATCGCGGCCAAGGCGCTCAGTTTGGCCGCGGCGACGTTGCCTCCGTCTCGACTCACCTTGAGGGCAGCAACATATTGGAACACCGCCTGTCCCTTGGCCAAACGTAGCGATTGTTCCTCAAGCAGGTCGCCGAAGCGTGCAGTCACGCTGGTCTGTTTGGCCTCGAACGTGTCTGCGTCGCGCCAATCCAGCCGAATCGTGATTTCGGTGTCGGCGGTGACGAGTTCCGGTGCACAGGTATGCAGCGTTTGGTGCAACACGACGGCGTCGTTAGGTGCGATGTGTTGAGGCTGCACCTCATCGCGATTGGCCGACAGCTGCTCGCCGGAGAAACGAAGAACCTCGAAGCCGGGCGGCAGTTCGTAGGTGATCTGCAGGTCGCGCGCCGCGACGCCCAGCGTCTGCAAAAACCGGTCGCCGAAGATTTTGTTCGCCTCTTCTTCCGAGTACACGAAGACCGACGCGCCTTGCCCAACGTCGGTGACAGTGTCCATGAGGGCGTCGTTGTAGGTATTGCCTTCACCAACGCCCACGCCGACGAGGTAGATTCCGTTCTCGTCTTCGGCGCCGGCGTTCGCCGCAATGAGGTCTGCATCGGTGACGCCGACGTTCGCGCCGCCATCTGAGATGAGGATGAGGCGATTGATCCGGCCGGAGGCGTGGTTGCGGTTTGCCAGGTCATAGCCCTTCTCCAACCCCGCACTCAGGTTCGTCGAGCCGTCCGATTCGAGGTCATCGAAGGCCTTGAGGACCAATGGGTCATTGGGTCCGACGACCTCGTGCCCGTCGAGCAAAACGTGTTGGTCGTCTGCCCAAGTGACCATCGACACGATGTCGCCCGCTTTGAGCTTTGCGGCGCTCGCGTGACCCACGTTCACAACCCGAGCAAGGGGTGAACCGCTCATTGAGCCCGACGTATCGATGACGAAGGTGAGATTCATGGGCGCACGGTCCGCGTCGGACACGGTTGCTGAACTGATGCCGACCTGAAAGGTGTAGTCGCCAGTGGTTTCCAACACGAGGTCCAGACCTAGCGCTAGGTCTCCCGGCTCCGCGGCGGGGTAGTCGAAGCTGTAGTAGTTGAAGAACTCCCAGGTACGCAACGCGGCGCTCGTGAGGCCTCCTGCAGCTGCGTCCACGACTTGGGCTGGGGCCGACATCGAATTGCTGTCATCGGGCGAGGCGAACAGCACCACCGGGGCAACCGCGTCACAGTCTGGAGAACCGGTGTCCTCGGCTGCGTCGGTGTCCTCCTCTTGTTCTGCGTCGGTCGACGGCGAGGTCGCGGACGCCCCGGACGAGGTCGCGTACGACCCCGAGTAGGTGGAACTGTCGCTTCTGGCGGAATCTCCACATCCGAAGAGACTGAGAAACACAAGAACCGGGGCTGGACGCATGGGGGACCTCCGAGACCCTGGGATGCAGAAGTTGTGCCGTCGCGAAGGCCCAGTTGGCGAGGCAGTCTCTGGTTTCCCGAACCCTACAGTCGGACAACCATGTCGTGATCCTCAGCCAAACGCGGGCAACAGATTGGCCGCCGTCTGTCCGATGAAGGCGCACGTACCTCGCGGAGTCGGGACCATGTTGATTCTGTGTTTTTGGTTCACGCTTGTTGCGGCGTACGCGAGGAGTTGGTCGGTCGACAGCGTCGGCGGCGACTTCGACACGGTCGCTGAGGCGATCGCTGCGGCCTCCGCTGGCGACACAGTGCTCATCGGCGCAGGGACATGGGTCGAGACCGTCAACACGGCCGGCAAGGACATCGATGTGATCGGTGTCGGACCGGTCGGATGCGTGATCGCGCCCGCGCCTGGCGCCGTGGCCGTTCGTATGGCGCTCGGAGAGAGCGCCCACATGGAAGGGTGCACCCTGCGCCCGACGGGCGCCCGAGCCGTAGAAATCGTGGGCGGAGCGCCTACGTTGGCGAATCTCGTGATCGACGGTGGCGGTGCCAGCCACTTGGAAGGTGGCGGGGTCTACGTAACCGCCGACGCGGTTGTCGTGATGACGGAGATCGAGATCGGGCAAACCATAGCCCTCAGGGGAGGTGGCCTGTTCGTCGGCGGTGGGGCCGCAGTGGCACTCGACGACGTGACACTCGAAAACACTTCGGCGACGTGGGGAGGTGGGTTGTACGTGTCCGACGGTGTCGTCACCGGCACCTTACTGACCATCGACAAGGCCTCATCGACCTACTCCGGCGGCGGCATGTACGTGTTTGACGGGTCGGTGGACTTGGATGAGTTGAGTCTTCTGGATGCGTCGGGCGAGTTGTCGTGGGGCACGGGCGCGATGCTGCTAGGTGGAAGCAGTTTGGTTGTTCGTGCTGGCACCATCGAGGGCTGCGGTCCGATGGGTGTTGCCGACCTCAGCGGGGGTGGCCTTCGCCTCGAAGCGAGCACCGCGAATCTGTCCAATATGGCAATTGTGGGCAACTTCGCCACGAACGGGGGTGCGCTGTCGCTCGACGATGCTTCTGCGGCGTTATTGACCGACGTGGTTTTTGACGGAAATGTCGCCGAACAATCGGGCGGTGCAATCGAGATTGCAGGCGCCTCCAGCGTGGATTGCCTTGGATGCATTTTCATTGGAAATGACGCGACCGACGGTGGCGCGCTGTACGCCGGTGCCGACGCCTCACTGGTCGACGCCGGTGGCGACTGGTCCGGAAACAGCTCATTGGGACGAGGGGGTGCCGTTCGGTCCGACGAATCGATGTCCTTGGTATTCGACGGCACGACCTTTGACGGAAACCACGCTGGCAGTTCGGGTGGCGCTTTGTCGGTGTCAGACCTGTTCCTTCCCTTGGAACTCGACGGTGTAATTGCCGAAGGCAACCGCTCGGATGACGGAGATGGCGGCTTCTTGTCGACCGGAGCCGACACGAGCCTCACGGTTTCGGCCGGCCAGTTCGTCGACAACGATGCCGAAACCGGGAGCGGTGGCGCCATTTCTTTCGAACCCGGCCTTGGGTCAGACGCCACCGCCGCGTTCGTCTCCACCACGTTTGACGGAAATGCGGCGGCGCTTAGGGGCGGCTCCTTGGACGTGTGGCAGGGCGAGTTGATCACCGTAGATGGCGCATTGTTCGTCGATGGGTCCGCCGGGGAAGATGGTGGCGCATTGTGTGTGCGCGACGTCTCGGATTTGACCTTGGTACGGTCCGCGGCCCATGGAAACACCGCCGTAGAACATGGTGGCGCGCTGTACGCCGAGGATGTGACGGGAATCGTCTCGGTGTTTGCGAGCCTGTTTACGGAAAACGCTGGGGAGTTCGGTGGCGCACTTGCGGCCTCGGGCGTCACCGATTTCGACGTCACCAACAATACGCTCCTGGCCAACGATGCGTCCGCCTCCGGGGCCCATTTATGGGTCGAGGACAGCGCCCTTGCCTTCGTCAACAACATTGCGGCCTGGGGCGTAGACGGCGGCGGATTGTGGTCGGATCTGAGTACGGCCACCTCGGCAGACCTGTTTTACAATGACGTCCTCGAAAACGATGGCGGGGAATGGGTGGGATCTTTTTCGGACGTTCTCGGGATTTCCGGCAATTTCAGTGCGGACCCCTTGTTGCGGGCGTGGTCCGCGGACGGTTTGTTGGATGATGACCTGCATTTGACCGGCGCAAGCCCCTGTATGGATGCGGGTGAACCGTCCTTGTTCGATTTGGATGGGAGCCGGTCGGATGTGGGCGCCTATGGGGGACCCCTGGCTGACGTTGCAGACGCGGACGCAGACGGCTGGCTTGACCACGTAGATTGCGACGACAATGACCCGGGGCGAAACCCTGGCATTTCCGAAGTGCCCTACGACGGAATCGACCAAGATTGCGATGGGTGGGACCTGCTGGACCTGGACGGGGACGGCTTCTTTGGCGGAATCGGTGGGGACGACTGCGACGATACTGATGCCGCGATTCATAGCGGAGCAGAGGACATCTGGTACGACGATGTCGATAGCGATTGTGCTGGCAACAGCGATTTTGACCAGGACGGAGATGGGTCCGATGCGGACGCTTTTGGTGGGGGAGACTGCAACGACCTCGACCCGTTGACGTCGCCTCAAACGCAGGAGACCTGGTACAATGGTGTCGACGAAAACTGCGACGGGGGTTCCGATTTCGATCAGGACCAAGACTCGTTCGACGCCGTTGGGTACGGGGGCCTGGATTGTGACGATCTTAATCACGCAGCGTTTCCGGGCGCCGCTGAGTTGTGCGATGGCGTAGACGGTGATTGCGACGGCGTGATCGACGAAGACGCAGTGGACCCCCTGGTGTGGTTCGAAGACACCGACGTGGATGGGTACGGGCTCGCAGAGGTATGGACCGTCGGGTGCATTTTGCCGCCCGGGCATGCTGCGCTGGCGGGCGATTGTGACGACACCAACCCGTTTGTGCATCCAGACGCCGAGGAGATTTGGTACGACGGGGTCGATCAGGATTGCGACGGCCGAGACGACGACGTCGACGCAGATGGCTGGCCCGTTCTGGCCGACTGCGACGACCTCCGGGCCGAGGCTTTCCCAGGCGCACCGGAACAGCGCAATGGATTGGATGACGACTGCAACGGCCTGGCCGAAGACGCCGACCCGGATTTTGACGGGTTGATCGACTGGGATGAGTGGGAGCTGAACACCAATCCGATGGATGCGGACACCGATCGCGACACGGTTCCGGATGGCGAAGAGGTCCCGGATCCCGCCATGCCTGCCGACACCGATGGGGATGGTGTCATCGACGCCCTGGATGATGAGGACGACGGAGACGACATTCCCACGGCGCACGAACAGGATGTCGACTCGGATCTCGATGGACGACCCGAGCCGGATGTGGATGGCGACGGGGTGCCCAATCGCCTCGACCTCGACACTGACGACGACAGGCTCGACGACGCGCTTGAAGGGGAGGAGGATCTGGATCTGGATGATGTGCCAGACTACGCGGATTTCACCGGCGGTTGGGTCGGCGGCGGTTGCCAGGGTGGGGGAGGCGCATCTGCGTTGTTGATCCTTCCGCTGCTGCGTCGGCGGTCGTTGCGATGGCTTTTCGGACTTCTGATGGCGCCCGCGTTTGCCTTTGCGCAAGGCGTTGATGCACACGGCTTGCAACTGTTCGGCTCGTCTTCGTCCGGCTACACGCGGTTGTTGCCGGTGACGGCTGGAACGGCCATGGAGGTAGATGCAGGGGTCATCCTCGACCAGGCAGCGCGCCCCCTGGTGGAAGTCATGCCGACTGAGCGCATCGCGGTGATCGAACAGCTGTCGACGGCGAATCTCGTCGCAGCATTCTCTCCTATCGAGCGCGTTCGAATCGACGTCGCAGCCCCACTCTATCTTGCAGGGTTTGATGCGGGTGGCCTATTTGCCGGGCCTGGCGACGTGCGTGTGGGCGCCGCGATTGGCCTTGTAGCCCCGAAGGGGTTCGTTCCCGGCGTACTGGTGGAACCTACCGCGTGGTTGCCCACAGGGGTGGAAGAACGGAATGTCGGTAGTCCCGATCCCGCTGGCGGGGTGGTGGTGTCGGTGGGGCACGATTGGCGTGCCCTGGGGTGGACTGCCAATGTCGGGCTGCGCGGCGGGCCCGCCACCGAGGTGCGGAACCTCCAGGTCGGATCTGGACCGATGTTCGGGGCCGGTGTGCGGGTGAGTCCGCGACCAGACCTGGCTTTGGTGGCCGAGCTTTCGGCTCAGGGCGCTTCTGGCTGGAACGACTGGCCTGTAGAAGCGACCGGCACCGTGCGCGGCCGTGGCCCTAAGGGGCGATGGTGGATGGCCGGTGGTGCAGCGGGCCTGACGGACGGCGTGGGTGCAGCGTCTTGGCGCCTGTTGTTGGGGAGTGGGCTCGGAAAACCTCCGGCAGCTTATCCCGAGCCAGAAGCCCGAATCATTCACGAACTCGTGGAGGTCCCGGTCCTCGACCCGGAGAAATTGACCTCGCCCGCCTTGCCAACACCGTTGGTGGAGCTGATCGACAATAGAATCGTATTACATGAAAACTTGTTCTTTCGCGAGGCCAGCCACGAACTGCTCGCTCAGAGCGAACCGGTTTTGGCTGCGATTCGACAAATATTATTCGATCGCCCAGACATCGAGTTCCTTCTGGTGCAGGGCCATACCAATCGAACCGGATCTGAGGCCTACAATTTGATGTTGTCGGAAAACCGTTCGCGCTCCGTGTGCAATTGGCTCATCACCCACGACATCGACAGAAAGCGGTTGCTGTTTAAGGGGTACGGGTACGCCGATCCTCTGGTCGCCCACGACGCGACAGATGCTGCGAGGCTCAACCGCAGGGTGGAATTCCTCGTCTTGAGGCCGGATGAACTGCCGGGCGATGCGCACGTTCCCGAGGATCCTTCGGTTTTGCCCGCGCGCTGATCGACCTGGGGCTGCGTTTGACGCCGGGAGCGAAGCGGGTCAAATCGCGGCATGTCGTGGAACCGCGATGGCAAATCACGCGGGGTGCGCGACGGCCAACCAGGCGAAGTCGTCGCCATTGCGGGACGACGCGTCGAAGTTCGAGCGGAGGATCGATCCGTTCGCGTGTGCCACCTTGGGGGTGAGCCGTGTGCGGTCGGGGACCGCGTACACTTCTTGCCGATGGGCGAGCTCGAGGGACGCGTGGTCGCGGTATTGCCCCGCGAACGGGCGCTCCGCCGTTTCGACAGAAGGGGGCGTGAGGAGATTCTGGCGGCGTGGCTCGACGGCCTGTTCATCATCGTCGCTTCGGAACCGCCGCTGTGGGTGGGCACCGTTGACAGGTTCGTGGTGGCTGCCCGCGCCGAGGGCCTCGCAGTGGTGGTCGTACTCAACAAGGTCGACCTTACGGTCCCGGCGGAGTTGCGCGCTGAGCTCGACCTTCGGGCCTCGGTCGGGGTGCCCTGGTTGGCCGCGAGTGCTCGCACCCGCGTTGGGCTTGAGGCATTGGCGGAACGGGTCGCGGCGTCGGAACGTCCGTGGGCCATCGTTGGGCCGTCCGGTACGGGAAAGACATCGCTCGTGGCTGCGTTGTTGCCCGGGGTGGACGTCGGCGCGGTCGCCGAATTGTCGCCGTACTGGGGCACCGGTCAACACACAACGACCGGGGCACGTCGATTTGATTTGCCGTCGGGAGGTGCGATCGTGGACGCACCTGGGATTCGTAGCTTTCAACCGGCAGTAAGCGATATCGAGACGTTGCGAAACCTGTTTCCCGGAATCGATTCGGTCAGTTGCCGTTACCGTGACTGTCTACATCGTGCGGGTGAAGACGGCTGCGGTGCCGATTCGTTGCCAGCTCCGCTGCTAGAATCCTACCGGCGTATGCTTGAGGAGGCCACGGCTTTGGCACAACGTGCGAGGCCCTGGTGATGAACAATACCGACTGGTACGTATGATGAGATTCGCGTTGTGCACCCTGTGTTTTGCCTGCACTTCGTCTGTGGATTCTCCCTCGGATTCTGCAGATCCGATTCGTCCACCCGGTGCGGGTACGGGTACGGTCGCAGCACTGCTTTGTACCGATCCGGGCCATCCCCTGCGTCGGACGTGTACGGCCGACCTCGCCGAAGCTGCTGCGGTGACGTGGACCTGGGACGACGGAGAGGGAAATTCGGGGTCGGCCTTGACCCCGTCGGGAACACGCCACGAAGTATTTGTGTCGCTGCTGGTGCCCGACGCGGTGTACGAAATTGAGGGTGTGGATGATTCGGGCACGGTCGTTGCCAAAGGCGCGTTCGACGCGGATGGGCTTCCGGAATCATTATTATTGTCCTTCGACATTTCCGGTCAGCCCGGCGCGCCCTTTGTCGTATTCCCGTTTGGTTGTCATGACGCCCAATCGCTGTTGGTGGTCGCGCGCACGGATGGTGTCGTCGTTGGCTACGAAGACTTGGCGACTGCGTTTGGGTTTACCGGAAAACGACCCATTCGCGGCTTGACAGCAACCGAGGAAGGAACTTTTCTGGTGCTCGTTGGAAATGACGTGGTCGCCGAAGTCGATTTCGCGCGGGGTATCGTCGCTTCGTTTTCGGCCGAGGCGGGCACGCTCCCGGCAGTCGTGCACCATGACGTGCTCCGTTCCGACGGTGTCTTGTGGGCGTTGACCGCGGAGGCGCGCAGTTTCGCGGGATCTTCGTATGTCATGGACGGCGTGATCGGGTTGGACGCTGCGGGTGGCGTGGTGGCTTCATGGAATGTGGCCGATGTGTTGACGCCGACCGGTGATGGCGCTGCCGGAGGCTATTGGGGTGAACGTTTTCCGGGGGCGATCGATTTCGTGCACGCCAATAGCCTTGCTGTAGACGATGACGGCGGTTTCTTGGTGTCCCTGCACAAAGAGGATGCTGTTCTGCGGCTCGACAAAGACTTCGTCTATGACTGGTTACTGGTGGGCAATCCTGCGAGCGCGCTCGCGCCGGGCGACGTCGTATTGGCGAGTGGGGGCGCCATCGTGCCGACATTTTCGGGGCAGCACCACGTGTGGTCGCCGGAGCCCGGGCTTCTGTGGATGTTGGACAATGAAGGCGCAGCCGACGGTGCCAGGGTGCTCGGGTTTGCCATCGACGGTGCGAGTGCAACGGCGATCGACGAACGTCAATCCGGGCTCAATTGTCCAGGCCAGGGAAATGCGAGCCGCCTGGAAAATGGAAATGCGTGGGTGGACTGCTCCGAGTCTGCCACATTTGTAGAATTGGAACCCGGGGGAGCAACAGTATTCTCGATGACGCCGAGTTGCAGCTACGGTGAGCCAAGCGACGAAACCTTGTACCGGGCGCTACCGTTTTAGAAGGGTGACCGACCAGGTGCCATGCTGCGGTCGTTTCGCACCGACTTTTGGGACATCGTAGGTCCCAGCCAGCGTGTCGCCCGTGAGCGTTCCGGTCCAGTCGGTGGCAAAGGTGTCGCCTTTGGACGAAAATGCCACGCGGTTACCTTGGACCTGACCGGAAACGACCCCGCTTCCCTCAAGTTTTCCGGTGATCGTGACGCCACCCGTAAGTGTTTGCGACAAATCTACGGCGAGCACCAAGACCATGTCCGACGCAATGCCGTACGTTTCGTTGGTCGCAGTTCCGCCCCAGGTGCCAGCCATCGGTGATGCGGGAATGGGTGGGGCGGCGAGCGTCTCGATTCGCCCTTCGAGGAGAACCACCCGCTGGTCAAGCGCCTTGTTTTGGGTGTTCAGCCGGTCCAGTTCGCGCGTCAGCGTATCCGCGCGGTCCGACACGACAGCGATCTCGGCCCGGAGGCCTGGGACAGGGTCCGCGCAGGCCATCGCCAACAGGACTGGGAGGGTGAAACGCATCGTAGTCCTCCCACGGGATCACCGACGTGCGATTGCTTTCACCGCGGTGTTGAGACGACTGACGCGGCGAGCAGCTTGGTTGCGGTGGATGATGCCCTTGCCGCACACCCGATGGATGACGCTGGTCGCATCACGCAATTCGGTCATCGCCGAGCCATGGTCGCCCTTCGCCACGGCATCGCGGACGCGTTTGATTTGATTGCGCATGCGGCTGCGCCAAGCGCGGTTACGCGCCCGAGCTTTCTCGGATTGTTTGAGCCGCTTGATCGCATCCTTGTGGTTCGCCACCGATCTCTCCTGCCTGTGCGCCACTTAGGCGCCGCCGTCTTGTGATTGCGGGCCGCCGCTTATATGCATGGCGGCCCGCCGGGGCAACCACGGGGCACGGAGCTACCTTGCCGGACGCGTCCCGAATCCGCAACTTCGCCATCATCGCTCATATCGATCATGGCAAGAGCACGCTTGCGGATCGGCTGATTGAGAAGACCGGGGGCCTGTCGGACCGGGAGATGCGCGAGCAGGTGCTCGACTCGATGGACATCGAGCGGGAGCGCGGCATCACCATCAAGGCCCAAACCGCCTGTTTGCAGTACCGCGCATTGGATGGTTTGGAGTACACGCTCAACCTGATCGATACGCCGGGCCATGTGGACTTCACCTACGAGGTGAGCCGGTCGCTGTCGGCGTGCGAGGGCGTGCTGCTCGTGGTGGACGCGGCCCAAGGGATTGAAGCGCAGACGCTCGCCAACGTGTACCTCGCGCTTGAGGCCAACCTCGAAATCATCCCGGTCATCAACAAAGTGGACCTGCCGAGTGCCGACGCTCAAGCGGTGCTCACGCAGTTGCGCGACGGCGTGGGGTTGCCGACCGGAGACGCGGTCCTGTGCTCTGCGAAGACGGGCCTCGGCATCGTTGACGTGTTGGAGGCGGTGGTACGGCTTGTTCCGCCACCTGCGGGCCCTCGCGACGCCCCGCTGCGGGCACTCATCGTGGACAGCTGGTTCGACTCCTATGTGGGCGTGATCTGCCTCGTCCGCGTGATGGATGGTTCGGTGTCGGTGGGTGAGCGGATCCAGCTGATGGCGACAGGCTCGAAACATGAGGTCGGCAAACTTGGCGTGTTCCGGCCGAACGCGGAGTCCAGGCCCAAACTCGAGGCCGGCGAGGTGGGATTCATCGTCGCCAACATCAAGGAACTCAAAGACGCGAGAGTCGGCGACACAGTGACCACGTTTGTACGTCCAGCGACCGTGGCGCTCCCTGGCTTCAAAGAAGCGAAGCCTATGGTCTACTCGGGTATTTATCCGGTGGACACGAACGCCTACAACAACCTCAGGGATGCGCTGGACAAGCTGCGGCTCAACGATTCCAGCCTCTCGGTGGAACCCGATGTGTCCGATGCCTTGGGCCTCGGCTTCCGGGTAGGTTTCCTCGGCCTGCTACACATGGAGATCACGCAGGAACGCCTGGAACGAGAGTACGATCTCGACCTCATTTCCACGGCCCCGAGCGTCGTGTACAAGGTGCTCAAGCGCAACGGCAAACTGATCGAGATCCGGAGCCCGTCACAACTACCGCCTCTCGGCGAAGTGGACGAGATCATGGAGCCCATCGCTCGGGTCACGCTGCACACGCCCGAGGTGTGGGTGGGGCCCGTACTCAAACTCGCCAACGAACGCCGGGGTCGGCAGTTTGATTTTCAGGTCACCGCCCCGGGGCGCGTCGTGTTGGTGTACGACATTCCGTACGCCGAGGTGGTGTTCGACTTTTTTGACCGGCTCAAGAGTGCGTCCAAGGGCTACGCCTCGATGGACTACGAGATCCGGGAGTGGCGGACCGACGACCTCGTCAAGGTCGACATCCTGCTCAACGGTGACATCGTGGACGCGCTGAGCCTGCTCTGCCATCGTGACCAGAGCTACTACAAGGGCAGCGAGATGACCCGCAAGCTCAAGGAGTTCATTCCGCGCCAGATGTTTGAGGTGGCGATCCAGGCCGCCATCGGCAGCAAAATCGTGGCGCGCACGAATGTTCGCGCCATGCGAAAAGACGTGACAGCGAAATGCTACGGGGGCGACATCTCGCGTAAGCGCAAGCTGCTGGACAAACAGAAGGAGGGCAAGAAACGGATGAAATCTGTCGGCTCGGTAGAAGTACCGCAAGAGGCCTTCCTCGCGGTGCTTCGCGTAGGCGAGGACTGAGTGACGCTGCGACGGCTTGCCCGCGGCGTCGCGTGGTTTCTGGCTGCGTCGGCGTCATCGTTCGTCGTGGCCCTGGCGGTGCTGGTTTGGCCAGCGGTGCGCCTACAGATGACGCTGGACAAGGTCGTGCGAACGGTCGCGTTGGACTGGCGTGACTTTGGTCGGGAACGGGCGGAAGAGCGCCTCGCGGTCGAGTTCGGACGTATTGGGGTAGACGGCAGACGTTGCAGTTTTGTGGAGGAAGACGCTGTGCGGAGCGTGGTTTGCGGGCTGGACATCCCGGTCGCGCTTGGGTCTTGGGTCGTCAATCTTCCGGTGGGCGCGACGGCGGCACTGGGGCCCGGCGGCGAAATCCAATGAACCTGCTCGGCGTCAGGGATTTGGACCGGGCGGCGTTGACGGAATGGCTGGATGCTGCCGGGGCGGCGCGGTCACTTTCTGATGACGCCCATGCCGGGCGGGCAGTCGCATTGGTATTCAATGAGCCTTCCACGCGAACGCGCTTTTCGTTTGAACGCGCGGCGGGCCGGCTTGGGGCGCAGGTGTTGCCCTTTTCTCCCGCTTCTTCGTCCGCCACGAAGGGCGAGAGCCTACTGGACACAGCGCGGCTGCTGGTGGCCGTCGGCGCGGAGTTGTTGGTGGTTCGGGACCGCATGGCGGGGACGCCGCACCATCTCGCGGCGCGCACGGGTGTGGCCGTGGTGAATGCGGGAGATGGTGCCAACGAACACCCGACCCAGGGGTTGGTTGATGCGTTCACGTTGCGCGAGCATTTCGGATCTCTGGTCGGACTTTCGGTCGCCATTGTCGGGGACGTACGGCACAGCCGCGTGGCGCGCAGTTCGTCTGCCGCACTCACGGCGCTCGGCGCACGCGTGACGGTCGCGGGACCGCGGTCCTTGGTGCCGCGCGAGTACACGGCCGAAGGGGTCGCCGTGGCCCATTTGATCGACGACGTGATCGGAATGGATGCGATCATGATGCTTCGTGTGCAACGGGAACGTTTGGGTCGGGCTCAGATCGGCACGGTGGCAGACTACCGGGCCGGGTGGGGCCTGACCGAAGCGCGGGCCGAACGAATGGCGGCTCACGCGCGGGTGTTGCACCCGGCACCCATCAATCGCGGCGTGGAAATCGACGATGCGGTTGCCGACGGTGCACACTCCCTGATCCAGGAACAGCAAAGGAACGGTGTTCCGGTGCGTATGGCTGTGTTGGACCGCTGCTTGCGGATGGCCCGATGAGGCTGCGGGGCGTATTTGTGCCGGGGTCGTCGGGTCCGGTGGACGTCGACATTCCCGGTGCGCCAGACGGCGTTTTGGACGCGCCCGGGTGCTGGTGGGTTCCGTCGTTCGTCGATCCGCGAACGCATGGCGTTTCTGTTTCGGAAGCGCGTGCCTCCGGATTCTCGGCTTGGTTTGGGCGCCCAGGCGTCGCGACGCCGTCTCCGGGGCTCACCCTCGGATCGCTGGTGAACAGCGATGGAAAAATCGCCGACGTCGGGACATCCTTGCGACAGGGAGCGGTGGGTTTGGGGCTCGACGGTTGGCCGGACGCCGCAGCGTTGCGCGTGGCCTTTGAAGCGGCCGCCGCTTGGGATGTTCCCGTCTTTGTTGGCTCGGTCGACCTGTCGCTAGGCGCGTCTGCGGTCGTGGCGGAGGGCCGCGCGAGTCAGGCGCTCGGTTTGCCTGGGCTGCCCTCGGAGGCCGAGGCTGTGGCGATTTCGTCGGCCTGTTGGCTCGCGCGACGGGCCGGGGTCAGGCGCCTAGTGGTCGGGCCTGTGAGCACGGCCGACGCCCTTGCTGCCTTGGCGCCGTGGCCCAACGTGGCCGCGTTCACGACGGTTCACCACCTCGTGTTGGACGAGACTTTCAGTATTCGTCAGGGCTTGGCGGGCGGAAGTCGCCTGTGGCCGCCTCCCCAGCGGGTTTCGGATCTGAACGCCCTAGGGTCCGCGGTGGTCGAGGGGCGCTTGTGGTTGGGTACGGATCATTGCCGTCACCCGGACTCGAATGTCAATTCACCGCCAGAGGGCGTGGTACCTGGTGTGCCTGGCCTGCGACGCGCAGCATCGTTGGCGCTTCAAGCAACCGGACCAGCGGCTGGCTTGGCGGCGTTGGCTGCAGCTCGCCAATGGTTCGACGTCCCGGAAGGGCACGTGCTCTTAGACCCGTTGGCGGTGGTCTCCGGGGATGGTTTGTCGGACCCCCATGGGGATCGGTTGGGTTCTGGCGCGGTCATCGGCACGTGGTGGGGTGGAACGTGGACGGGCCCGAGCCAATAGCCTGTTAGTGCCTGTGGCCCGGAGAAACGATGCAGCGACACCCCATGACCCCTGAGGGGTTCGGCGCAATCGAGAAGGAGCTCAAGGAGCTCAAAGAGTTCACGCGTCCTCGAATCGTGCGTGACATCGAAGAAGCTCGTGCGCACGGCGACATCTCGGAAAACAGCGAGTACGAAGACGCAAAAGACCGGCAGGGACATTGTGAGGGTCGGATTGGCGAGCTCGAAACAGTGCTTGCCGGCGCAGAGGTGATCGACGTCACTCGCTTGCCGCCGAGCGACCGTGTGGTGTTTGGCGTGCGCGTTCAAATCTCAAGTGCCGAGAGCGGCGAAGAGCGGACGTGGCGCATCGTTGGCGAGAAAGAGGCCAGCATACCCGACGGCCGAATCAGCTTCCGAAGCCCGCTGGGCCGGGCGTTGATCGGCCGCCATGTGGGTGACGAGGTTCAGGTCCCTGCGCCTTCCGGCGTGCAGAAATGGGAGATTGTGGACGTCGTGTACGGATGAGCTTTGAGCGCGGCTTGCCGTTCCAACAGATCGAGGAGGTTCTGGCGCCGTTGCGCCGTGGCCTTCATGCGCGACAGGGTGTGGTGTGGCTACCCGCTATCATCAGGCCCAAACTGGCAGCGATCGTAAGGGAGGATGTTCCCGAGCCCGTAGGCGCGTTGCTGGACGAAATTGACGCGGGGCTGGCTGGTGCGCTGGATGCAGACGGCCTGGCGAACACGTGGGCATCACTTTGCCGCTTGGACGCCTTGCTAGGCCTTCCGGGGCGCACGACGGTGCAAGCGCGTGTACGTCGCTTGGATGCCGGCGGAGACCTCTTGGTGGCGTCCAAGCCCGCCGACGGTGTGGTGTCGTCCAACTCCGGGGTGCTCGATCTCGGTATCGAGGCGCGAATCGACGCTCTCGACCTGCCGGCCATGTGGACAGAGGCACTGCTGTCTGCCGGTGTCGAGTGCGTTGGGGACTTGGTGTGGTGCCCACTGGCGTCTGCGGACGCGTTGGGCCCCATCTTCGGTGCCGGGAAAACTCCGACAACCGGGCTGGTGGCCGTGGGCGGTCGGGTGGTGAGCCGCGCGGTCGCGGTGGACGCCCAGGGAAACCAGCGAATCCGGGTCGTGCTGCAGGGAGCGGGTCCGACGGCGGCATGGATCGCGGCGTCGGGGGCGTCTGAAATCGACCTGCTTCGGGCGCTTCTCCTGCCTGGAAATCGAGCTGTGCTGGCGGGAACGGCCACGGAACGAGGTCTTATTGACGCGTGGGTTGTCGGAGACGAGCCGAAGGCGACGGCCCGAGCAGTCCATTGGGGCCTCCAGGGCGTGCCGGACCAAGTCATGCGCACAGCGCTTCAGCGCGCCACCGGGCGCTTGGGGTTCATCAAGGACGCGCTGCCGGAATCGGCGATTCGTGCCCTTTCCGTTTGTTCGACGCAGGAGGCCTGGGCGGGAGCCGCGCGGGGTGAAGCGGCTACGCAGCGACGCCTAGCGCAAGAGGAGTTGTTGCTGTCGCAACTCGGCCTGCTGTGGGCGCGTCGGTTGCCGGGTCGCGAACGGGGAATCCCGCATGCCCTGGCTTCCTCGATGGCGACGCGGGTATTCGACGAACTGGGGCTTCAGTTGTCCGACCCTGTGGCGTTGGTGCTTGAGGCCGTGAAACGCGATCTACGTCGGCCGCAGCCGATGCGACGAATTCTATTTGGCGCCGCGGGTGCGGGTCAAAGTCGTGTGGCTTTGTGGGCCATGCTTGCTGTGGCGGAATCCCGCGCGCAGGTCGCGGTCGTGGCGGAGGATTTCCGGCTGGTCGAAGAACACTTCGCACCGCTCGAAGATCTGGCCCAGGAGGTCGGACTGACGCTACGGCTCGTGCCCGGCGCGCCGACTGGTGCGGTGCGGGAAGCGATGAAACGAGGCGAGTTGTCGGTCGTTTTCGGTACGCCGGCCTTGCTCGATGCCTCGGTAGAATGGCGCAGACTGGGGCTCGTCGTTTCGTTGGAGCGCAGGGCACATGGCGAAATCGCGAAGCTGTTGGTCTCGCGCAGTCCGCGGCCGGACCTGCTCGTATTGGCGGGTGCCCCCCCGGGGTTCGCCGAGGCCAACGGCTGGCTCCGGGACTGTGACCTTTCTCCCTTTCCGGAACCCGAAGTCCAGCTTCGAGTGCGCGTCTACAACGAGGTCGAACGGTCGGCCGCGGTGGGTGAGATCGCCGAGGTGCTCGCGAGCGGTGGGCGAGCCATCGTCATCTTCCCGATGGTCGATGGGAAAGACGTGTTTGACCGGCGCGAGGCGGCCGCGGTGCTCGCGACGCTTCAGGAAGACTTGTTTCCGGGCCGCCGCCTTGCGCTGTACCACGGCGCGATGAGTCGAGATGAACGGCTCGCGGCGCGCCGAGACTTGGCGTTGGGCCGAATCGACATCTTGCTGTCCACAACGCTGATCGAAGAAGGGCCCCCCATTCCGGGTGTTCGTGCCGTGCTCATCGAGCAGGCGGATCGGTTCGATCCTGTACGGCTGGAACGCCTGCGCAGGGTCGTCGGCGCGTCGTCGGAAGGACGCTTGGTCTGTGTTGTTGGCGACTCCGGTGATCAAGCGCAGCTCGAAGCCTGGGTCAGCGCCCTCGACGTGGCCGGACGGGTGGGTCCGACGGGAGAGGTGGTGACGGGTCCGTTGCCCACACTCCGTTGGTGGCAGGACCCACCCTCGCTGCAGACCTTGGCGTGGGTGCGCGGCGTCGCGAGTGAGATCCTTGCTGACGACCCCGGCTTGAGGCGAAGCCCTGACTTGGCGCGTGCGCTCCGTGCGCGGTGGGCGGACCTTTGGCCAGGTGACGAAGACGAAGAAGGCGCCTTTGTGTGCCCGATCAGCGACGTAGGCGCCGCGGGCGGCTCACGGAAGCGACGGAAGCGTCGTCGTCGCTGACGGGCGCTGGCAGGCGACGTCGGAGAAAATCCTTAATCGCGGCTTCGATGTCTTCTGGCAATTCGACGATGGCAGCGTGCGTGCCGTCGAGTACGAGCATTTCCGCGTTTTCGATCAGCTGGGCCATCTGTTCGCTGCGATGAAGGGGCGTGAATCGGTCGCGACGCCCGGCAATTACCAGGGTCGGCGTTTGCAGGCTCGGCAACCGGTCTTCTAGGTCGTGGTCGGCGATTTGCTCGACCATGCGGAGGAAGACGCGGCTGTCCATCTCAGTCAGGTGATCGAGGTAGTCGGCAATATCAGCCTTGCTCGCCCGATTGCTGTCCAACATGCCCAGCCAATGGGCGGCTCGATAGGCGAGCGGCGACGCGTAGAGCGGCAGCAGTGCTCGCTGGCCTTGTCGGCCTCCGAGTTTGGCGAGGCGCTGCACGATGTCGAACACGGGACGCGCATTGGCGAAGTCCATGAACGTATCGAGCGGCCTGCCAAACGTGCCCAGCATCGGTATGAGCGCGCGCGTTCGGGCCGGAAAGCGCAGCGCGAATTCGAGAATGACCTGGCAGCCCATCGAGTGGCCGACGAGCACCGCGGGTTCGGTGAGACCCGCTGCGTCGAGCACGACGGCGAGGTCCTCCGCGCTCCTGCCAACTGTCAGGTCCGCGGTTTGGGGGTCAGCCGGAACCTGGGAACGACCGTGACCTCGGTAGTCCCAGAGCAGAACGGACCAATCGGACCGAAATCCGTCGACGATGTATTTGTAGAAGAAGGTCGAGACGCCTACGCCGTTGCAGCAAACGAGCGGCGGACCGGTGCCCACGACGCGCCAATACAACTTCAGCCCGTCGGGGAGTGTCGCAAAGCCTGCGCGGTGGTCGGCGAGTGACGCGAGGCTCACGGAGTCCCCCAGGTCAGCGTGGTGGAGGCTACGGGGATCGAACCCGTGACCTCAGCATTGCGAACGCTGCGCTCTACCAACTGAGCTAAGCCCCCACGGCCGCGGCGCAGCTAACGCTAGAGCGGGGCCCGGCCAACCCTACGGGGTCAGTCGAGGCCCCTGGCGATGAGGTCATCCTCATCCAACCCAAGGAAATGGCCAATCTCGTGGAACACCGTGATCTGAAGCTCAGACAGGAGATGGGCTTCGTCCTGCGCCATGCGCTCCAAGTTGCGTCGGTACAGGACGATTGAGGGGGGAAGCAGCTTCCAACTCACGTCGCCGCCGGGAAAGGTGTCGAGTTCCACTGTGCGGTCTCGCATGGAGGGACCCGAGAAACACCCAAGGATTTCTCCGGGCGGCATCACGGGGTCGAACTGCCTGCAGACCTCCTCGTCCGGAACGTCTTCCAAGATGATTGTGACCCATCGCAGCCATTCGCGGATGGACGGATGAAGGTCGCGCAGCGCCTCCTCAACAACCTTCTCTACCGCCTCGTCGTCGAGCGGAATCGGCAGCGGAAATGCATTCGGTTCAATGCAAAACGCGCGTTGATAGCAGCGTTGCGCGCCGGGCATGTCATCCGCCCGCTCTCTCAGCATGGCGCGAACGAACCACGCAGCGGCGCAGTCGGGGTCCAGGTCCAACGCGATGTCCACGGCGCGTGAACACGAGTCGAATTGGAGCGTGTCGAACCAGAAGGAAGCGGCCTCTGCCCACGCGGAGGCGTCGTTGGGCGCGATGCGCGTCACCGCGACGTAGTCGGCTTCCGCGAGTTCGAGTTTGCCCAAGTCGCGGAGGGCTTCCGCTCTTAGCGCCCGGGCGCGAACTGGGTCGGCACCATTGGCGAGGGCCTCACTTGTGAGTCGAACAGCCGTTTCACAATCGCCCGTGTCCAGGGCGTCCGCGGCCTGATCCAACAGTGCGTCGTGCGTGCTCAGCGCGACCTCCCGGTGACGGCGTAATCCCAGCGCAACGTGGCGTAGTCTCCGGAAGGCAGCGGCGGCAAAGAGACCCCCGCAGCCCACCGTTCGATGCACAGTTTGAGCGACGCGTCGCCCACCTGGTCACCGCTGACGTCTAGACCAAAGGGTACGCCGTCCTTTCCGATGTAGATGTTGACGGTCCCCGTCGCGAGCGAGCCTGGCGACGCCCGTTCGCGAGCGCAGGCTTCCATATTGTCGGCAGCGTGGGCAATGGCGGGATCCGCTTCTTTGGCCGGAACGAGGGTGCGAACGAGGCCTTGGGCCGGCTGTTGGTCGAGGCGTCGAATCTGCTGGAGAACCACGTCGATGGATCTGCCTTGTTCGGCGTCTACCGTCTGGTCGAAGGGCTTGAAATTCGGCTGCAGCACCGTGAGCCGTGCGGGACCGTTCGGCAAGCCGCGCACGCTGACGATGGGGCCACGACCGGCGAAGACGTCGTTGACGCGGACTTCCGCGGCGGACGGGTCGATTCGGATGACCCACGGGAGGGCGACTGGGGCTTCGATGACCTTGGGTGCCGGTTTCGGCGCGAACCGTTGCCACGCGAACAGGCCCGCTGTCATGGAGCCGACGAGAAGGATGGGAACCAGGACAAACATCGCGTTGCGGCCGTAGTCTCGAAACGACTTTGGACGGAACGCCTCGAAGCGAACCTCCACCCGTCCCGCTTCTCCGGCGTCCACGACGATCGTGCCGCGATCCTCGTCATTGGCTCGGTCGGCATCCACCCGAAATCGAATGTCTTGGAGTTTTGCGTGGGCGTCCAACTCTTTTCGGTGGGGAACGAGCCACACAGCGGTGCTGTGCACGGTTCCCGCCATGGGTTGGTCACCGGCATTGCGCAACGCAATGACGACCTCTCGAAGACCGTCCACTAGCCGAATCTGGCGGACCGTTTCGCCGACAAGTTCGACGCGCGCGGGCAGGCCATCGCCTGATAACAACAGGTCGCCGGCTGGCGTGGCGCGTCGGGATCGCCCTGAGAGATCCGGCGCCATGACACGGGCTCGTGCGGGCGCGCCCGTGACCGACGCGGTGACCACGGGTGAAGCGTCAAAGGCGGCGCGAGTGGCTGGGTCGGCGAGCACGCGGAGCGCGAAGTCCATTTGGCTGGCGAGCACGACACGAACGGTGGGGTCAGGGTGTCGTTTTAGGCGCACCATGCCCTCTTTGTGGGCAACTTTGATGTCTTCGATCGCCGAGCCCGGAGGGACGCCCAGGACAGCGTAGTGATTGACGAGGTGTTGCGCTCCCGGCACCGGAAGCAGCAGAGGCGGGGGCGCGAATGCGCGGGCAACGCCGGTCTCCCGGCACAGGCGCTCGATGAGTCCCTCGAAGGTCTGGCTGTCGACCCCGAGTTCGTCCGCGCTGTGTCGGAGGAAGGCTTCTTGTTCCGGAACCAGGTCGCCGGCGGCTAATACGCCGCGGATGGTCAACTCCAGGGAGGGCAAGTGGGACGACATGGTGCGGAAGCGCATGTCTTCGAGATGGACCGCCTTGTCGGTCACTGCGTCTTGGATAGCCTGAAAGTGTTTGATGAGGAACAGGGCCTCATCACGGTATTTGGGGTTTGCCTGCATGCCCTGCATGCGTTTGCGCTTGGCACGCAGCGTGTCCAACGCGACGGCTTCGTCGCATTCGCGCGGCAGCGCAAGCCAGGCAAATAGGTCGCGAGCCCCTACGATTCCGCACAATTCTGCGGCGGCGTCGAGGTGTTTTCGGTCCGAGGTTTCCATGCTACCGTTCATGGTTGCTCGTCAAGAATTGGCGCCACGCCTAGTGAATAGCGCCCGGTGGCAGCAGGGTCAACGAATACACGGCGCGCAGCCCGGTCAGTCGACTTGGATTCCTTTGTTTCTTCCACGAGCGGCAACGACCTCGTCCTGTGTCAATCCACCCTGGAAGCGGATGTCGACCTTCCTGGACACGTTGCTTACGACGTCTACGACGATGACTGAAAGGATTTGGTCGATTCCATAGGAATAAATCACCTCGATGGGGGTGCCGCGAGGACGGGGTGGCAGCCCGGTCAGTTCCACGACGCCGATGACTGTGACCTCGTCTCGGCTGATTCCCGCCCCTTCGGTCACTTCGACCCGTACTGCGGTCATGTTTTCGTAGGCGTAGGCGAACCGACCTCGGAACTCGTAGGGAAGGCGGGTTCCCTCGGGAATCAGCTCAACTACGCGCTCGTTGCGACCACGATCAAGAACGACGATGCCCAGGGGATGGGTGGTGGCGTCTTCGATCGTCACGTCGTCGAGGCCGTCGACGGGTTCATCGTCCTCTCGAAGGGCGCGGCCAAAGCCTTGGATTTGTTCTTCCGCGATGTGACCGCCCGCGGCCAAACCGATGACGGCGCCTCTTGGAAGGTTTTGCTCCACTTGTCGCGGCGGCGTCGTACGCGGCTCGGCCGGGAGATTGGTCGCTTTGGCGCGGGAGGTGATGGCGGCGCGCTTCTCAAGAAGCGCCGGATGTTTCGGTCGGTGACGGAACACGCCGGCCAAGGCGGCACCCAAGGCGACACACTCGTCCGGGTTGACACCGACGGCGGGTTGGCGCCCGCTCAGCCGGACCAGCAATTCCCGGATCATGGGCATGCGGGTGGAGCCGCCAACCAACAGCACCTCGTCGAGATCGGGCCAATGAAGACCCGCCTTCTCGATGACGAGGTTGGCGGTATCTTCGCATTGTTGAACGAGGTCGCGCGTGAGCGCCTCGAACAAGGTGCGATCCACCCGAACTGCCAACCGTTTGCCCTGGTAGTTCACCGGTACGATGGCGTGATCCTTGGACGACAACGAAATCTTGGCGGCAAGGCACCGCTCGTACAACTCTTGGTAAGGCGCAGGGTCGTCGCGCGGGTCACATCCGTGGATTTCGATGAACTGGTCTGCGACGTAGTCCAGAACTCGGTCGTCCCAGTCCTTGCCGCCCAATTCTGCGTTTCCATCTGAGGCCAATGTGGACAGCTTCGTGCCCTTGATCTCCATCACGGTGACGTCGAAGGTGCCCCCGCCAAGGTCAAGCACGAGCAGTTTGCGGTGCCCGCCAATGCGGTCCAGCCCGTACGCGATCGCGGCGGCGGTGGGTTCGTTGATGATGCTGAGCACGTTCAGGCCGGCGATTGCCCCAGCCTCGGCCGTTGCGCCGCGTTGGGCGCTGTGAAAATACGCAGGGACGGTGATCACCGCGTCGCGAACGGGCACGCCAAGCGCTTCTTCCGCATCGTCCTTGAGCTTGCGCAGGATGATGGCACTGATTTCTTGCGGCGTGTACACGCGATCATGAAGTTCGAGGCGGTAGTCCTCTTCGCCCATGTGACGCTTGATGAAGCGCACGCAGTTGTCGGGGTCCACGACGACCATTTTGATGGCCTCGTCTCCTACGACACAACCGTCTTCGTCGTAAAAATGCACGACCGATGCGGTGGTGCGGCCACCCTCGGCATTTGGAACGATCTCCGCTTTCCCGTGCCGGTTCACAACCGAAACGGCGGAAAAGGTAGTGCCCAGGTCGATTCCGAGGACGATGTCGTCGTCCTGAGCCATCAGCCTTCTTTCGCGCCACGATGGCGGCTAATGACGACCTCCTCCGGCCTGAGCACGCTGTCGCCGCGCACGAATCCGCGCTTGAGCACTTGGACGATGCGTTGGTGTGCGGCACTGTCGTCCGTTTCCATGACGCGCACGACCTTGTGCAGCTTGAGGTTGAAGGCGTCGGTCTGTTCCGCCGGGACGACGTCCCTTCGGTAAAGGACCTCCATGAACTCGTCGATGAGGTACTGGAAGCTGTCTGCCAGTACGTCGGGGCTCATTTCGGCTTTCACAAGAGACTCTTGGTACCAATTCAGCGAGTCGTAGAACAGCAGAAGATCGAGCAATAACGGGCGTTCGGCCTTCGCCAGAAAGTCCTCTTTGTACTGCTTGAGTTCTTCGTACAGTGCGTCGAACGCCTTTTCTCTGACGCGGTCAGACGCCAGTCGATCGGACACGACGCGGCGGAATTCTGCCAACTCGTTGGCGAGTCGACGTACGGCTTCTTGAATCTCGGGGTCGGTCATCGCGTCATCCGAGTTCGGTGGCGAGGTTGATGAATGCACCCTCGAGCTGTATCGACTCGGAGCAGTAGTAGTAGTCCTTGGGGCCCGAGGCGAGTGTGGACAAGAAGTCCTGTTGAACAACGTCGCCTACGCCGATGGTGACGATCCGTCCGCCTCCGGAACGGAGCTTGTGGATCTCGGCCACGGCCGCATCGGGCTCGTCTGGGTGACCGTCGGTCATGACAACGAACACGCGTTGTACGCCGGCACGAGGCTTCATCAGATTTCGGGCGTCGGCGAGGCCTTCGTCCAAGGGTGTGGAACCAATGGGCGTCAGCGACTCTACGGCGCGAATCAGGCGCTCAATGTCATCGGTGGGCGTTGCTTTGACGCCGCCCGGGAACGCGATGATCGCGATTTGGCGATTTTGTTGTTCGAGTGTGCGACGGATGAAGCTGGTGGCGGCTTTACGCGCGTTCTCGATGTTCGCCCCATACATACTTCCGGAGCAGTCCATGATGAGGGCGACCTGCATGGGCGCGCGGTCGTGGGCGAGATCTTCGAGGCTGACTTTGCCGCCGGCGAGACGGTGCGGAAGGATTTGGCCAGTGGCCAGGTCCATGGCTTCGACTTCGACAATTCCGTTGGCATTGTAGCGGTAGGTGACCGACAGGCGGCTGGCGCCGGCGGGCCTGGACGGGATGCCGTAAAACTCGAAGTGACCTAGAACAGCGCACTTGAGCGGATCCGGGGCCTCCCCCTGGACCAACCACAGGTCGATGGTGGTCTGTCCGTCATGGGATGTGGTGTAGTCGTCCCGACTCTTTTCGGCGGGAATCCGCGTGTTTCGGGCGATAATTCGAGAGTTGTGCAGTGCGCCGTCTCGGTAGACAACCATACCGAGACTGTGTCCAGTGACGTCAAAGGTGCGAATGTCTACGGGCGAGGCCTCGCCAGCGAGCCCGGCCGCTTCGATCGCGGCGGTGAGCGCAGCGCCGAGCGCGACAGCCTCATCAGGATTGATGTCGGTCGCTGGGGCCTGTTCAAACTGGCTTCGCAGGCTCCCGCGCACCATCGGCATGCGGGTAGACCCGCCGGCGAGCAACACGGTGTCGATGGCCGACGCGGGCATGTTGGCCGCTTCCAAGACTGCGGCGGTCATATCTTCGGTACGCTTGAGCAGGTCCATCGTCAGCGCTTCAAACTCCTCGCGTGTCACGGCAAGACGCAGCACGTGGTTGGCGTAGTCGTGGAAGATGTTGACCTTGGGACGTCGGGTCAGGCTGATCTTCGCGGAGACGCACTTTTGGCGCAGGTCGTAGTAGGATGCGGGATCCTCCAGCGGGTCCATGCCGTGTTTCTGCTTGAACGCGTCTGCCACGAAGGCGATCAGGCGATCATCCCAGTCCTTGCCACCCAAAAGGTGGTGGCCATCCGTAGCGATGACTTGGATGTCATTGCCTTCGATATGCACGACCGTGACGTCGAATGTTCCGCCACCGAGGTCGTAGACGAGGACCTTCATGTCCTTGCCCGCGTTGCTCAACCCATACGCAAAGGCGGCGGCTGTGGGCTCATTGATCAGCTTGAGGACCTTGAGCCCAGCCAACTCGCCAGCCTTGAGCGTGGCGCGCCGTTGCAGGTCGTTGAAGTAGGCGGGAACCGTGATGACGGCCTGATCCACCCGTTGACCGAGGCGCATCTCGGCGTCTTGCTTGAGCTTCGCTAAGATAAAGCTCGACAACTTCTCGGGCGAGTAGGACTTTCCGCGAAACTGAAAGTTGTAGTTCGGGTCGCCCATGTGGCGCTTGACGAACTCGACAACCTGCGTCGGGTAGACGACGGCCGCCTGTTTTGCGTAGTTGCCGACGATGACGTCGTCTTCCTCGAAGAGGACGACCGAGGGCGTGATTCGGTCGCCTTCCGCGTTCGGCAGGATCTCAGGCACGTTGTGCTGATTGACCCATGCAATGGCCGAAAACGTGGTTCCCAGGTCGATACCGACCGCAACCTGGCTCATCGGGGGCTCCACGGGGACGAGCCGCTACGGTCGTCCAGAGAACGGTGAACGGCGCGAGTATACTGCGGCCCCTCGCCGCGTCTACCCGCGGCGGTCGTTTGAGTCGGAGGTTGCCTTGTTGCCGTTGGTGTTGGCGTCGTCCAGTCCGTGGCGTCGCGCGCTGTTGGAGGCTGCCGGATTGCCGGTCGTCTGTGAGGCCCCTGGTGTCGATGAACGCGCCTTTCAGGCGCCTACAGCGGAGGCCCTTGCACGCGCGCTTGCCTTGGCCAAAGCTTCGGCTGTACGGGAGCGAAACCCCATGGCCATTGTCATCGGTGCGGATCAGGTTGCGTGGAGCGATGACGACCCGACAGAGGCTTGGGGCAAACCACGCGATCGGGTGGACCAGGTCGAGCGTTTGCATTCGCTGGTCGGCCGTGCCCACCATGTGACCACGGGTTTGGCGGTTCTGGGTCCCTCGTTTCGGGACGAGGTTGTGGTTCGGACCACACTGTGGATGCGGTCAGATGTGACCAAGGCCGAAATCGAGGCGTACGCGGCCACGGGAGAGGGCGAGGGTTGCGCAGGAGGCTACGCCGTGGAACAACGCGGCGCTTTCCTGTTCGATCGGGTAGAAGGGGACTGGAACAACGTGATTGGCCTACCGGTCGCCCGGTTGTTTGACGTGCTCCGTGCACGCGGCTGGAGGTTTGCGTGAGGGAGGAGTTGAGCGACCTGGTGGCGGCAGTGAGGGGCGCGTTGGCTGCTGCTCAAGCCATGGGCGCCATCTACGACGAGCCTCGGGGCTTGGCTGCGTCGTCCAACGCTGAGCCTCCGGAAGGGCCCGTGGTTGCGGCGTCGTTGGCCGACGTGCGTGCCGGGCTCGGCGAATGCACACGTTGTTCGCTGTGTCAGGGCCGCTCCCAAATCGTGTTCGGCGTCGGAGACCCGCACGCGGACCTGCTGATCGTCGGCGAGGCGCCTGGAGAGCAAGAGGACCTGCGCGGGGAGCCCTTTGTCGGCGCTGCCGGTGAGATGCTCGATCGGATGTTGGAGAATGTGCTCGGGCTGGCCCGCTCGTCGGTGTACATCTGCAACGTGATCAAGTGTCGGCCGCCGAAGAACAGGGCGCCCTTGCCCGAAGAAATCGCGACGTGTCGGCCCTTCTTAGAGGCGCAGATCGCTGCTGTGGCCCCAAAAGTCATGCTGGTGTTGGGCGGTGTGGCCTACAAGGCGCTGTTCGAGACGGACGAAGGGATCACGCGGGCGCGCGGGCATTGGCGTGACTGGCAATCGATCCCCACGTTGCCTACCTTTCATCCGGCGTACTTGCTGCGGCAGCCCGCCGACAAGCGGTTGGTTTTCGCGGACCTGCAAGCGGTGCGGGTTCGTTACGACGCGCTGGGCGGCCGTCGGCTCTAGAAAGTTTCGCGTGGACTTTAGGCCCGCCGTCCGAACTTTGACATCAGGTCGCCCAGCGTGCCGAAGCTGGTGGTGGACGCTGACGATTGCGGAACGAAGGCGGCCTCGTCGTGCTCCTTCTGCGAGAGCGTGATTCGGTCGCTCTTTTCGGCAATGATTCGGGCTGTGATCGCGCGCCCAACGCGAAAGCGTTGGCTCAACGCCGTGCCGCCCGGCAAATCGACCTCGCCAGCAGGGAGCCACCCGGTGCGGCCGTCGGAGAGCAACACGACGACGCCGTTGGTCAGCACTTGGCTCACGGTACCGTGCACGGGAACGTCAGCTGCGGCGTCGGCTTCACCCGACGAGGGGGACAACTCGAGGCGTCGGCGCTCGGGGTCGATGTTGAGAATTCGTACCGTGACAGCTTCGCCCACCTTGGGGAAGCCGCGCGGGAATCTGGATTTGTGGGCGAGGCCTTGGAGGCCAGGCGCCAACTCGATGAACACGCCGAAGGCCTCGTGTTTGACGATTCGGGCCTCGTAGTTGCCCCCGGTGAGAAAACGCACGCCCACCTCGGACCACGGGTCGTCTTCGACCTTGCGCATCGAAAACTCGATGCGTTTCGCGTCGCGATCGACCCGTTCGACCCGCACTTCGACGGTGGTCCCTGGAACGAGTGCGTCGAATGTGTCAGAAGTCCATCCGGCGGCGCGGCGCGGAAGCAGTCCCTCTACAGCGCCGACGTCCACAAATGCGCCGAACGGTTGGATCCGTCGGACGGTTCCGCCCAACACGTCGCCTTCACGCACCGTCGCCCAGAAGTCGACTGCCCGATTCTCGCGGTCGAGGTCCTGAATCGCTCGCCGATCGACGATGACCCTGTCGCCGCCCTCGATCACCCGGAATTGATACGTCTGGCCGACAAAACTGTCGGGGTCGGCGTCACCCATCCTGCTCATGCGGGACGCGGGACAAAACGCGCGGACGGGGCCGATTCGAATTTCGTAGCCGCCGGTGTTTCGGGCCACGACTTTGCCCTCGACCGGCGTACCGCTGGCTTTCGCTTCGTCGAGGAAGCTGGCGGCGCTGTCGCCGCTGAGGCGGGTAGAAAGCCGCACCCCCAGTTCATCCCGTTCGAGCACGAATGCGTCCACCACGTCCCCAGGGCGCGCTTGGGGCAACTCGGCGCGGTCGATTCTGCCTTCGGCTTTGTCTCCGATGTTCAGAAGGATGACGTCGTGAAGCACGTCGGTGACTGTGCCCTGGATTCGAGCGCCTATGATGACCCGTTTGCGTCGCGTCGCGTCGCCTAAGGCGGCGGCAAACGCGTCCGGATCCATCTGGACGAGTGCCAGGAGGTCGTTCTCATCCAGCCTCGGAATGGTGGGATTGCGTTGCGGAGGTGCGGGCGCCTCTCGCGGCGGGCGGCGAACTGCGGTCACCGGGCCGGAATCAGCCTCGATTGGCAGCGCGGGAGGGGCGGTTTGGGGGGTGTTTCGCGGACGACGCCGAGTCTCTGCCATGGCTTCACTAGGGGGATGCCGCGGCCAGCGCGGTTCCATCTGTAACGAGGCAGCGTGCCCCTGGTAGGCGGGTCGATGTTCTACGGATTCCGACCCGGTTGCTTCGTCCGACCGCCTCGGCGCAAGGCCTCCGCCAGGAGGTACTCAATCTGCGCGTTCACACTGCGCAGGTCGTCGGCCGCCCACCGCTCAACGGCGGCGTAGACGGTCGGATCGACCCGCAGCAGAAAGCGCTTCTTGTCCGCCACGTTTAGTACAGGGTGCCGGCGTTGATGATGGGTGTGGTGTCGTGGTCACTGACGAGCACCACCAGCAGGTTGCCGACCATTGCCGCCTTCCTCTCTTCGTCGAGGTTGACCACACCCTCTTCGGTCAAGCGCCGAAGGGCGAGTTGCACCATTCCAACAGCGCCTTCGACGATGAGCTGCCGGGCCGCGATGATGGCGCTGGCCTGTTGTCGGCGCAACATGGCCTGCGCGATCTCGGGGGCGTACGCGAGGTGACTGATACGCGCGTCATGAACGGACACGCCTGCGGCCCCTAACCGGCTCACGACTTCGCTCTTGAGGCGCTCCGAGATCAAGTCAGGGCTGCCTCGTAAGGATGGCGAGTCCTCGTCCGCGTCGTAGGGGAAGTGGCTGGCGAGCCCCCTCAACGCCATGTCTGCTTGGACAGAGACGAAGCTCTCGTAGTTGTCGACGTCAAGCGTCGCGCGTCCAGCGTCTGCGACCGACCAGACGACCACTGCAGCGATTTCGATCGGGTTGCCTGCAGCGTCGTTGACCTTCAACCGGTCGCTGTTGAAGTTGCGCATCCGCAGCGAGACGACCTTGCGGGACGTCAGCGGGTTGACCCACCAAAAACCGGGATCGGTCAGTGTCCCGACGTAGCTTCCGAGGAAGACAAGGACCCTGGCTTGGTTGGGTTGTACGATGGTGAGCCCGTTCCAGCACACGGCCACCACAGGGGCGGCCACGACGACCAGGACAATGAGCAAGGGCACTTTGACCGCGATCGCGGCCAAGACCAGCGCCAGCTCGACGAGGGACACGACGAACAAAAAGACGAACATGACGAAGCCGTTTACGGCGAACGCACGCGTTTCTCGGACGGACATCATCCCTCCTGGGTGTGTGATGTCTTTATGATATCACGGCGATAGCGAGTGGCCAGATTATTTTTCCGCCGAGGCGGGCGCCCAGCCTGCGTGAACTTCTTCGCCGAGTCGCGTAAACGCTGGCCCGTCGCCACGTTCAATTGCGTCGCGGGCCCGCTGCACGACGCGAAACAGGTGGCGGAGGTTGTGCTCAGAAAGAAGGCGTTTGCCGAGCAACTCGTCGCATTGAACCAAGTGCCGGAGGTAGGCCCGCGAGACGCCGCAGCACGGGCCGATGCATGTGTCGTCCAGCGGGGCTGGATCGAGAATGTACCGCGCATTGCGCATGTTTCGCCGACCGGTTGGCGTCCAGGCTTGGCCGTGCCGACCTGCGCGGGTCGGTGCGACACAATCGAACAGGTCCACGCCGCGGTGGATCGCGTCGTACACGTCGGGGGGTGTGCCGACCCCCATCAGGTACCGAATCTTGTTGGACGGCAACACGGCGGTGCTGGCCTCGACCATCTCGCGGCACGAAGCCCGGTCCTCGCCCACGGAAAGCCCGCCGATCGCGTAGCCGTCGAGATCGAGCGCATGAAGCGTTTCGGCGTGCGCGGATCGCAGCTCACCGAAGGTGCCTCCTTGTACGATCCCCCACAGCGCTGTGTCCTTGGGGCGTTGCCGCGCAGCCAGGCACCGGTGAAGCCACCGGGTTGTGCGCTCCGTCGAGGCCACCACCCGTTCGCGGGGTGCGTTCGCTTCGATGCACTCGTCGAGCGCCATGGCGACGTCCACGCCGAGGGCCTCCTGAACCTCCACCGCAACTTCCGGTGTGAGCATTCGCCATCGCCCGTCTTCGGGCGAACGAAACCGAACGCCTTCCTCGGTCACCTTGCGGTGTTCTCGCATGGAAAACGCCTGAAATCCGCCGGAATCCGTGAGAAGCGGCCCGTTCCACCCCATGAACCGATGCAAACCGCCGAGGGCGGCCACCGTGGCGTGCCCGGGTCGGACCCACAGGTGGTAGGCGTTCGCCAGCAACATGTGGGCACCGGCTGCTCGACACTCGTCCGGCAACAGGCCGCGAACGGTGCCCCGGGTCCCCACCGGCATGAAAGCGGGCGTAGGCACGTCGCCGTGTGGCGTGGTCAGTGTGCCGGCGCGGGCAGCCCCCAACGTGGATGAGACTGTGTGCGACGTCATGTCAGCCACATCGCGTCGCCGTACGAGTAGAATCGATAGTTCGAGCGCACCGCTTCGGCGTAGGCCGCCAGCAACCGCTCCCTTCCGCACCACGCGCCGACCAGCATCAGCAGGCTGCTCTCCGGAAGGTGGAGGTTGGTCAAGAGGGCGTCGACGCAGCGAAACTCGTAGGGAGGGCGGATAAACAGGGAGGTCCGTCCGCTGCCAGCGACGGGAACGCGGGTTCCAACGGGGGTATTCGCTTCCAGCACTCGGGTTGTGGTGGTGCCGACGGCGATGACTCGGCCGCCGCGCGCGCGTGTTCGTTCGATGGCGCTAACGGTGGCCTCGGGAAGGTCGAAGGCCTCGCTGTGGAGCACGCCGCTTTCCAATTGGCCTGGGTCCAGGGGGCGGAACGTACCGGGCCCCACATGAAGCGTGATGGAGGCGACTTCCGCGCCGCGGGCCGCGATCGCAACGAGCATGGCTTGGGTGAGGTGTAGGCCTGCGGTAGGTGCGGCGACGGACCCCGGTGGGTCTGCGTACACAGTTTGATACCGGTCCTGATCCGAAGGGATCGCGTCACGGTGCAGGTAAGGCGGCAGTGGTACTTCGCCGTACGCTGACATGACAACGAGCGGATCTGCGTCGAATCGCACCCGTACGATACCGTCTACTGGTGGCGTGAGGAGAAGGGCACGGTGGGGGCCCACAAGCAGGGACTCGCCAGCGCGCAAGCGGCGCGCGGGGCGGGCCAAGGCGTCGACATCTCCAGGTCCAACACCGAGGAGCAAGAGTTCTACAGCGCCGCCGGTCTTCCTGTGAGCCCGCAACCGGGCCTGCAAGACTCGGGAGTTGTTGACGACAAGCAAGTCGCCGGCGGCGATCAGCGCCACCAAGTCGCTGATCTGCAGGTGCTCGAAGGCAGCATCGCCCGCAGGAACACCGAGCAGTTTGCCCCCGTCCCGACGGTCTGGCGGAAAGCGGGCGATGGCGTGGTCTGGGAGTGGGTAGGTCCACTGAGAGAACATCTGCGCTGCCAAGTCTGGCGCTCCGGCGAGCCGGTTGATTATGCGGCGCGGCCGCCGGACGGCAAGGTGCTTGACGGCGCCTGATTCGGTGCTTCTGCTAGCGACGCTAATTGAGGGCTTAGTGCTGGACTCGCCGATCATTCCATTCGTGCTGATTGCTGCGATGTTCTGGTTCGTCTGGTACCTGCCAATGCGCGACGAGCGCAAGGTCAAGGATTTCCAGGCTTCGCTCGTGAAGGATGACGCTGTGGTGACAGGCGGAGGCCTGCACGGACGCATTGTCAGCGTGGACACGGACACGGTCACGCTGGAGTTGGCGGAAAAGGTTCGAATTGTAGTGGATCGGACGGCGGTGTCTCGTCGGAACGCGCCCAAGACCAATGGCTGACGGAGGCTAGGTGGAAACGTCGAGTTGGTTAAGGCTGAGTAGCATCGTTGCGATGGTGCTAGGTTCTTTGTGGATTCTGATGCCCACCATTCTCCAGGAGAGTGCGGCGGATCGGTTCGCTCGGTCTGCGGCGTCTGTGGAAGCGCCCGTCGGCAACCGAGCCGCGGATCTCGATGTGGAGTTGACCGCCACGGGCGACGCAACGGTTTCGGCCGCGATCGTCGAAGCGCGTTTGCGTGCGCTCAAACACCCGTTTGAACGGGTGCTAGGGGTAGACGGCGGCGTGCGTGTTCACCTCGCGCCCGGCGGTCGTGCCGACGTCGTGCAACGAGTGGCTACCGCCGCAGGTGCCCGGTCTCTGGTGGCCCTGCCCGTTGAAGGGGTTGCAGACGCTGCGTCCATGGAGGCCTTGAGCCCAGCCCTGCGCGCTGTGATCACGGATGCCGGGCTCGCCACGGCGTTGATGGCAGTTGTGGGAACGACCGGAGAGGCGTTGGCCCCCGTTGATGTGATCGTATCGGCAGTTGTGAGTGGTGAATCCGGACCGCTTCTGACGCTGTCGGCGCCATTTTCCTCGGAAGCCACGGGTGCTGTGCTGTTGCTGGATGGCCAGGTCGTCGGCGTCGTGCTGCCCGAACCGACTGGCGGTCGGCTTGTCGCGATTTCGGCAGCGGTTCCGTTGGACGAGGAACGAGTCGCCGTGCTGGTGGGCGGTCCCAACGTGGGGGTCGTCGCAACGACGGCCGGCGCTGTCACCGAAGTGGGTGCGGCAGCGACGCCGGTTGAGCAACCTGCCAAGTCCTGGGCGCCCGACTGGCTGGTCGCCGCCTTGCCGGACAAGCGGGTCAATCTCGGCCTTGACCTGCAGGGTGGCCTTGATCTCACGCTTCAAGTCGGCGTTGAAGACGCAGTCGTTGGGCAGATCGATCGCGATCGTACCTACGTGGAGGAGGAGCTGCGCAAGCAGGGCATCGTCTTCACGAAGACGCGCCGCGACCGCGCGGAACCGATGTTGTGGGTCGAAACGGAAGCACCTCTCGGTAGTTTGCAAGAGGTTCTCCGGCGAGTTGCGCCCCACTACCCGTACGTGTTTTCGGAAGGAAAGGCCCATGCCTTCCGCATTCGCGACGACCGTAAGGAGGACATCGAAAGGGCTGCCGTCGAACAGGTGCTGGAGACGCTCCGCCGCCGCATCGATGCGACAGGCGTCAAGGAGCCCTCCATCGTGAAGAAGGCGGGCGGGCGAATCAACGTTCAGCTTCCCGGACTCGTCGATCTTCAGCGCGCAGTCGATGCCATCGGGACCAGCGCCGTGCTTGAGTTTCGGATGGTGGACGAGGAATTTGATCCTTCGCTGCTCGACCGGGTGATGGTGGCGGCGGCGGAAGCGTTGCCTGTCGATCAGCTGGCGGATCAGGCCGTCCTCAACGATTGGTTGTGGTCCACCCGTCGGATTCCGGAAGACCGGCTTGTTTTGTATGAGCGGGAACGTGAGGGCAACGAGCCCCGGCCCTTGGTGGTGCACAGCAACGTGGTTCTCACAGGCGCGGACGTGTCCGACGCCCGCGTGTCGATGGACAACAGCCAGCCGGCCGTCACGCTTTCTTTCAAAGCGCGTGGCGCCTCTGTGTTCTGCGACATCACCACCAAGAATGTGGGCAAACGCTTCGCCATCGTGCTGGACGACGTGATTCGATCCGCGCCCTCGATTCGGGAGCGCATTTGTGGTGGAAGCGCGAGTATCGAGATGTCGAGTGCCGACGAGCCGATGCGCGACGCCCAGAACCTCGCCATTGTGTTGCGAACGGGTTCGTTGGACGCGCCCGTGTTGCTGGCGGAGGTTCGCACCGTAGGCGCGCAACTCGGGATGGACAGCATTCGTTCGGCGACGCTGGCCTCCGTACTCGGTGGGTTGCTGGTCTTCGTGTACATGGCCGTGTGGTACCGGGTGTCGGGCCTCGTCGCGAACGTAGCGTTGTGCGTCAACGTGCTGATGGTACTTGCAGTGTTGTGCATGTTCGAAGCGACGCTGACGCTTCCCGGCATCGCGGCGTTGGCGTTGACGGTGGGTATGGCCGTAGACGCCAACATCATCATCTACGAACGGATTCGAGAGGAGTTGAAACTCGGCGTCTTGTCGCGCAAAGCGGTGGACGTGGGCTTCGATCGTGCTGCAGTCGCCATTCTCGACTCGAACATCTCGAGTGGGATCGCAGGCGTCGTTCTCTACTCGTACGGAACGGGCCCCATCAAGGGCTTCGCCGTCACCCTGATTATTGGCATCGTCACCACGTTGATCACGGCCTTGTTCGTTTCAAGGGCCCTGATGGTCTTGCTCACCCGCAACTCCGCCGCGCGGCTGAGCATCTGAGAGGTCGGCTATGGAACGACTAAAATCCTTTATCGATGGGCTCCGCTTCGACTTTGTCGGAAAGCGTTGGCTTTTCAGCTCGGTCTCGGCCGTGTTGGTCGTGCTTTCGTGGATTGCTTTCGCAGCAATCGGACCAAAGTGGGGCATCGATTTTACGGGAGGGACCGAAATTCTTCTCCGTTTCGATGAGGCCACCGACGCTTCGGTGCTTCGGGGTGGCCTCGGGAGCCTTGGCTTGTCGGACGACAGTGTGCAGGCCGTCGGTAACGATGGCCGAGACTACACCATCCGCATTCAGGATACCGAGTTTGGAACCGATCGCCTGCAAGAGGAGGCCAAACAGCGGCTGGACGGGGCGTTCGGCGCTGGGTGGGCCAAAGAAATCAAGGTAGATTCTGAGGTCGGCGCCAGGTTCGTCATCTCCTATGAAGGCGACGCAGTGTCCCTGGACCAAGTTCAGTCCGCCATGGCGGGGTTGACCTGGGCAAAGGCGATGCCGTCGCGCCAAGAACACCAGGTTGTGCTCGCGGTGAGCGGTATTGCGGAACGCGCACAGGTGGAGATCGCCAACGTGTTGGGCGAGAGCCATCCGTTCGTGGTGCTCTCTCTGGAGTCAGTCGGACCGAGGGTAGGCGCGGAGCTGCGTCGAGATGGATTTCTCGCGCTCACTTTCACGCTTGTGCTTGTGCTCGTGTACGTGGCCTTTCGGTTTGACATCGCGTACGCGCCAGGTGCCATCCTCGCGTTGATTCACGATGTCTCGTTGACCGCAGGGGTGTTTGTCGTCTTTCAAATGGAATTCAGCGTGTCCATGATTGGCGCGTTGCTGACCATCGTCGGGTACTCGTTGAACGACACCATCGTGGTGTACGACCGCATTCGAGAGAATCGAGACCGATACCGACGGCATTCGTTCGTTGAATTGATCAACACCTCCATGAACGAAACACTCACGCGAACGATTGCGACCAACGGCGCAACGATGATGGCGATTACCCCGATGATGTTCATGGGCGGACCCGTGATCGAGTCCTTTGCCATCGCCATGTTCTGCGGGATTATCTTCGGGACCTACTCGACCATCTACGTGGCCAGCCCGATGATTCTCATCATCGACGACCTGCGACCGATGCTCGCCAAGTTCGTTCATCTGCCCGAGTTGGACGGCGGCCAGGCAAAAGAGGAAGTTCCGTCGGATGAGCCACTGACCGAGAGCGAGCGGCGGCGACGGGAGCGGTCCGCCGCGGAGCGGAAGGCGAAACTAGAGTCAGACGCGGGCTAGCACGGCTAAGACTATGCGTGAACGGAGGGACGATGTGGACCGTGCTCCTCTTGGCGGCGTTCGCCGGTGACTTGGTCGTGAACGGCGTACTTGTGCAGCCGAGTGCGCTCGCCGGCCTGACGTTGACCCAGGTGACGCTTCGCGTAGACGCAAAGGGCAACATGCTGATCACCGCTCCTGGGTTTGTCGTGGAACCGGAACGACGTCCCGCGCCTGCCATGCCGGACAGCGGCGTCGCCGGCGCGACTTGGTGGCTCGCAACAGAGGACTCGAACTCGGGGGGGCATGTCATCGATGTGACCATCAACGGCAAGCAATTCGTTACCCTTCGTTCCGGAGAGCCACAAAGGATCGTCGACATCGGACCGTGGCTAGTCCCAGGAACCAACACGATTCGTGTGCAATCGATGTCCACCGCTGCGACCGGAGGGAGTCTTTACGTTTACATCTCCTCGGGTTCGGACCGGTCAGGAACGGTGGTCATGAACAGCCCGCGCGTGCAGTTTGGACTCGGCGCTACGCGAGCAGGGGAGTACGTACGCGAGTACACCCTGGACGTAACGCCTTGACCGATAACGACTTCAATCGACCGCCCAGGCACCCCTTCGGTCCGACGACCTACCTGCTCGACACCAACGTGCTCCTGTACGATCCGCAGTCCCTATTTGTGTTCAAAGAACACGACATCATCATCACACTGACCGTGATCGAGGAGATCGATCGTTTCAAGAAGGACCTCAACGAGGTCGGACGCAACGCCCGGACCATTTCGCGCATGCTGGACGACATGCGAAAGCAGGGTTCGTTGCGCGATGGCATTCGGTTGGAGAACGGCGGGCGTCTGACCGTCGAATACGTGACGCATGACCCGCAAATGCCCATCACTTGGGGGCCGGATACCAACGACAATCGAATCCTCGGGTGCGTGAAACGCATTCAACAGCAACTTGCACCGAAGCGGGTTGTCCTGGTGACCCGCGATACAAACATGCGTTTGAAATGTGACGCCCTTGGCCTGATCGGCGAGGACTACGAGAATGCGCATATCGACGTGGACGAGGCGTTTACCGGGGTGACCGATCGGGTTGTGTCTGCGGATCTGATCGACCTAATCCATTCGCGCGGAAGTTTGCCGTTGGATGCGGTTCCTGGCCTTCTTCCGAACCAGTTCGCCGTGCTGACTGCGGAGGGTGTGGCGGGCAAGTCGGCCATGGTGCGACATCGCCCCAAAGTCGGCCTGATCGAGCCGGTTGGGCGGCATCGCGAAGGTGTGTGGGGGATCTTCGCGAAAAACAAGGAGCAGATGTTCGTGTTGGACCTGTTGCTCGACGACGATGTCCAGTTGGTCACGATCACAGGCCAAGCCGGCACGGGAAAGACGCTGTTGGCGCTGGCCGCTGGACTCAAACAGGTCGCTGACGAATCTCGGTATCGAAAGCTGCTCGTCAGTAGGCCGATTTTCCCCTTGGGACGCGACATCGGCTTCTTGCCCGGGGACATCGAACAAAAGCTCAACCCGTGGATGAAGCCCATCTTCGACAACCTGGAGTTGCTCATCAGTGGCCGAAGCGATCGGCGCGTGCGGGAGCCGGAGTACCAGCACCTCTTGGACCAGAAAATCATTGAGGTAGAGCCGCTGACCTATATCCGCGGCCGATCGATTCCCGGTCAGTACCTCATTGTCGATGAGGCGCAGAACCTCACGCCTCATGAGGTGAAGACGGTACTGACCCGTGCGGGTGAGGGTGCAAAAATCATCCTCACGGGCGACCCGAATCAGATCGATCACCCGTATGTGGACGCGCTTTCCAACGGGCTCACTTACACCGTCGAACGGTTCAAGGAGGCCAGCATCGCTGGCCATGTTTCGCTTCGCAAAGGGGAGCGCAGTGCGCTTGCCGAACTCGCGGCGCGCCTTCTGTGAGCCGAACCGAACGCATTGAGGGTCGCAATCCCGTTCTGGAGTGTTTGGTTCGCGGTCGCAGGTCGGTCCGCAAGGTGTGGCTGGACCGAGGCGCGAAACCCGAACCGCGCGTTGACCGCATTCGTGCGTTGTGCGCGGAGCGCGGCGTGCCGCTGGAGGTTGTTGCGCGGCCGTTGCTCGACCAGATGTGCCTGGGGCGGGTGCACAACGGCGTCGTAGCCGATGCGGACGTGTTGCCGGACTTCTCGACGGCGGACATCCTGAACGGGTTGCCGTTCGGTCACGACCCGCTGATCGTGTTGGCGGACGGGTTGAGCTACGAGCACAACCTCGGCGCGGTGTTGCGGAGTTGCCTGGGTTTCGGCGTGGATGCGTTGGTCGTGCCCACCCGTCGCGGGGCGCAACTCTCGCCGGTGGTTTCTCGGGTGGCGATGGGGGGAGCCGAAGTGGTTCCCGTCGTCCATGAAGGGTTGTTTGTGTCGCTGCGCGCCCTAAAGGACGCGGACGTTCAGGTGGTGGGCGCCGATATGGACGGACTGCCGGCAGACCAAGTCGATCTGCGGGGTCCGCTCGCGTTGATTGTGGGCGAGGAAGGGGGAGGGCTGTCGAGCAAACTCCGGGAGCGATGCCGAGCCGTAGTCTCCATTCCGCTTAGTGGGGCGCTTGAGTCCCTCAATGTAAGCGTGGCGACCGGGATTCTCCTCTACGAGAAGCGACGGCAAGACCGGTTGGGATGGACCAAAGGCGCCTAGCAGCCTGTCGGAGATTGCGCACCTGCTGCGGGAGGCGATGCCATCCGCGGGACTTCGTCACGGGGACCCCACCCTCGGTCGGCGTGCGTCAAGCACGCCTTCCCTCGGGTTGCACCCCGTTCCTCGTCCGGCGGCGGCCTCACCT
>CAMASI010000035.1 GCA_945861065.1 Klebsiella pneumoniae
CGAGTACCAGGAAGTCCATGGCGACGGCGTACACATCGAGCTTCTCATGGTCGAACGGCATCGCTGCCTCGGGTCGGGAGGGGGATCGGGATCGGGATCGGGTGCGCGCAGGCGTATCGCGGAGCGGCTTTCGATCATCGCGCCCCGCGGCAGTGGCCTCCGCGATCAGTGACCGGTTGTTCCAATCCGCACACGCCCCTAGCCGCCCACCACCACCGCCCACCCTCGCTCGATTTCGGCCCGATCGAAATCGCGACCGATGAGCACCAACGTGGACGTGGTGGGTGCCGCCATGGCGCCAGGACCGAGCTGTAGCCACTGGAACACGCCATGGGCGACAACTGCGCGCTGAAGGCCGGAACAGTGGAACAACCCCTTGAGGCGCCACAGCGTCCACGTCCTCCGCGCCGCCACGAACTGCAAGAAGACCTTGAGGCGCGGCAGATCGACGGGTCGGTCTGTCGAAAGGGTCACATGCGCCGCCTCGACGTGGCTTGTAGCCGCCATCTGCCAACGCGCTGCATCGTGGCCGCCGAGATCGAGCAAGGGACCGACATCTACGTCGGCGTGGTGAGCTCGCCACAACGGCGCCGTCGGGTTGTGCGCACGGACCAGGGTTTCCGCTGCGTCCGCGTCTGCGCGGTCCACGTGGTTGAGCACGACGGCATCGGCCACGGCGAGCTGCTCGATCGAGAGCGGGTGGAGTTCCAACGCACGCGCCAGATCCGCCGCACTCGCCACCGCGATCACGCCGTCGACCCTGGTTTCCGCTGACAACACAGGGTCCAACAAGAAGGTCTGTACGACAGGTCCCGGCGAAGCGAGCCCGCTCGTCTCGATGATCAAGCGCTCGAAGCGCAGGGGGCGGAACCAGGCCTTTCGCCGCGCCAGCAGTCGGGTGACGGCCGCGACGAGGTCGCCGCGAACCGTGCAGCACACACAACCGTCGGTCAGTTCGACGATTTCTTCGGTCGTACCGACCACAAGCTGACCATCGAGTGCGACGTCGCCCGATTCGTTGACGATGACCGCCACAGGCTTGCTGGCGGCCACCAACCGGTTGAGCAGTGTCGTCTTGCCAGACCCGAGAAAACCCGTGACCAGCGTGACTGGAAGGGTCAGTGTACTGGCGCCGCGGGCAATTCTGTGGCGGCACCTGGGGGTGCGGCCGCTGCGGCGGGGTTCGCCGCGGGATCGGTCAGGGGCACGTCGCCGGACGGCGCCTCGTCTTCGTCACCAGCAATGTAGCCCAACGCCTTGAGCGCGTCAGTCACGTCCGCACCACCGCCCTTGGCGGCAGCGTCGAGCGCCTTATTGATACCAGCGTCATCCGGAAACCGCTTGTCGCCAGCGCTCAGCACCAACATGGCCGCCGCAGCGTCGCCAGCCGCCGTCACCTTGTCGGCAAGCGCGACGTGCAACTGAGCCGTGACCTGTCCTTCGAAACCCGCACCCGCCAACCGGTCCAGGCCGGTCGCAACGTCAGCGCCGAGCTTTTGGCTGGCCATCGCGTCGAGCTTCACCGCCTCCAACCGCCACGTCGCAGCCCGGTCGTCGCCCGCCGCCGCCAAGCCCTGATCGGCCAACGCCAGCGCTTTCACCGCGTCGCCGGCATCGAGCGCAGCGCGCGCCTCGTGCTGAAGGTCATCGGCCGAGGCGCCACACGCCACCAGCCACAACACCAACGCCAGACCACGATTGTTCATGTGCTTTCTCCGCAACGCGCGACCCCTAACGCACAACACTGTCGCCGCTTGCGTTAGCTGGCGCCCATGCTCCATCTGCTCCACGTGATCGCCACGTTCGCCAACGCGCAGGACGAACGGACGCCCGAACAGCTCGAGGGCTACTGGCGCAGCGTCCGGCTACTCGAAACACAACCGGCACTGTTCCGACGTGTCGAGGAGCCGCTCACCGTGGCCGGGACCGGAATGAGCGTCACGCTCACCGGCGATTGGCTGGTCCCCATCTTCAGCGGGACTTTTGCCGGCGATTGGGAGCGCGACGCCGCACGCCTTCTCGATCGGATTCGACAGCAGGAAGAAGGCGCCGTGCTGCCGAGTGAAGGCCAACAAGGCACGGTGGAACTCGTCGGCTTCGCGTGGGCCGGCGGTGTCGCCGTTGCGCAGGTCGACTTTCCCGAACGAGGCGACGCCCACGCATTCGCGAATCGGCTCGTATTGGACGAGGGCTGGACCGTTGCCGAAGCTTCACCATTTGCACACGGCCAAGGGTCCATTCAAGCCGACAGAGCGCTGGTCCTCGGCGCCAACGACACCGTCCGCAACCTGTTCCTGCACGACGACAAGGCGCCGTCGAACCCTATGGAAATCGTCGTGTACGCCGACGAGACCAGCGCCGAAGCCGTTCGACGGGCCACTTCCTGGGCCAAAGCACGCCTCGAACTGTACAACACAGCCAATGCGGGGATCCCAGACTGGATCGCCCGAACCCGCACCGACGAAATGGCAGGCATTTCCCCGGACCCGCGCGCCCTCGTGCTCGATTTGCGCACCGAACGGAACATCGGCGGCGTCCCGCCTGCAACCCCTGACGGAGACCGGGACCTGTTCTTGATGACCGACGAACGTGGGACATTCGACGTCGGCTGGCGTTCCTGGGTCGGCAGCCTGAATCTCGTGGATGAGCGCACATTCCTTCGACGCTTTTCCGGCGAACGTTTCCCGGGCATCGACCCTACAGACCCGCTGTCGGCGGCCGCGGCGTCTCTCAGGGTCGAGATGGTCCACACCGACGCCACCCTACGCGCACAGCCGGTGGCCGCCTACATCGTTGTGGAAGCCGCAGCTCGCGTCCGCGTGCGCGCCGTCGGAGGCTCCGTGCAAGGATTCACGCTCTCGGTTCCCCGTGTGGACGCCGAGCCGAACTCCTGGGAGGTCCGGTCCGTGACCGACAGCGACGGCGCCACCCTGATCGGCGACGCGCCCCTGATGCGCCGCCAGGGCGGTGCGGACAAAGAACTGCACCCGGACCCTCCCAAACCCGGTCCAAGTCGCGACCGCGACCCTCGGCAGGCTGAACTTGACGAACTGCACGACAAGAACAACGAAATTCAGGTGTTCTTGCGGGCACCCATCGCAGACGGCGAAGAGGCAACCGTGCTGGTGGACTGGACCGACACCTGGAGCGCAGACATGGGCACCACGGGCATCCAGAGCATGGCGCCGTGGGTGACAGGCAGTCCACCCGGCGACCCCACCTCATTCCGATTCAAAGTGCTCGTCCCCAAAGCGTCCGGCTGGAACGTTGCCGCCAGTGGACGCACCTTGGATCGAGGGGAAGAAGGAGACTGGCGCTACCTCGTCGCAGGCACGACGGACACACCCGCCGCTTGGCCGATGGTCGCCGTCGGGTTGTGGGTCAATCGCGCCGAGCTAGGCACAGAGACGATGCCCGCCGTCAATGTGCATCTTCTCACCCCCTACCCTGGCGAACTGGAATCCTTCCCAGGTGAAGTTCGACGCGTGGTGTCGTTTTACGAAGGCCTTTTGCCAAGACTTCCCGTCTCGGAGATCGAAGTCTTCGAATCCGCGAGGCGCTACAGCGGGTACAAATGGGTCGCCGGACACGGGCTCATCGCCCTTGAGCGGTCCTTGGTCGCCCAGCTCACTGGACCGGGCAGCGGAGGCATGGACGGCGGGTTGCGCGGCGTGCATCGCCACCTCGAACACGAGTTGTTTGCCCACGAAATCGCACACCAGTGGTTCGGCCATCTGATTCGCCCGGCAAGCTACGAAGATTTTTGGATCGCCGAGACCTTTTCCAACGCATTCGCCTGTTTGTACATCGCGAACGCCTTCCAAGACGAAAGCGACTGCAGGGTACTCACGAACGACTGGCGGCACACGTGGACCGGCCGCGAATTCGGCAACCTCGAGGCCGGTTTGGTTCGCGCCCGCGAGTCGCCCTACTACACCGACATCGTGTATCGGTACGGCCCCTTGGTCATGATGGACATGCTTCGGAGCCGCATTGGCGGCGAAGCGTGGCACGCCGCACTGGATGTCTTGCTGAGAGAGCGCGCCTTCCAAGGCGTGTCCACCCTGGCGCTGCAACGGGCGTTCGAGAGCACCTCAGGTCAGGATCTCTCCGATTTCTTTGATTTTTGGGTCCGTGTGGGACGGATTCCGGCGGTGGACGTGCAGTGGAAGCAGGACGGTGCCGACGTGGTCGGAGAGGTGCAAAGCGACGTTCCGTTCCGGACCTTTGACCTGGGGCTGCTCGTAGTCGATCGCGACGGTGTCGACCACAACGTACCTGTGACCGTCGTGGACGGCGTTGGGCCGTTCCGGGTAGCAGCTGTGACGGCGAGGCGGGTGAGAGTAGACCCCGATTCCCGGGCGCTCGTTCAGGACTGAGCCCAGCTGACCAAAACACTGCCAGCGCGAACCGACGTGCGACGCCGCGAGCCGCCGAGATAGCCCGCCGTCCGCTGGCGATTGGGCGCCAGCACCGGACCTAGGGCATTGACGACTCTGATGACCCAACGCACCCGCTCGGCGACCCGTCTTCTGGGTCCCACCAGCCTCCTCATTTGCGGCGCCTTTTGGTCGAGCACTGCCGCGGCCTACATCGGACCCGGCGCTGGTTTCGCCTTCGCAGGATCGTTGCTCGTGCTTGTCGCCGCCTTCGCCTTGGCGTTGGGAACGATCGCATTGTGGCCCATCACGTTTCTGTACCGCACCATCCGCGTCGGAAACCCCTTCAAGAATGCCTCGGCCAAGCGCATCGTCGTGCTGGGTCTGGACGGCATGGACCCGGGTCTCGCCACGCGGTTCATCCAAGAGGGGCGCCTTCCGAACTTCAAGGCCCTCGCAGAACGGGGCGCCTTCCGCCCGTTGGCCACCTCCAATCCATCCATGTCTCCAGTCGCCTGGTCCACCTTCGCCACCGGTGTAGATGCATCCGGACACGGGATCTTCGACTTCATCACCCGCGACCCGTGCAACTACGCGCCGATGTTGTCGTCCACCGACATCGGGCAAGCAAAACGCGTCCTGAACATTGGCAAATACATCATTCCGCTGGGCAGTCCGCGCATCGCATTGCTTCAGAAGAGTCAACATTTCTGGAAACTGCTCGGCGAAAAACATATTTTCTCGATCATCCAGCGCGTGCCCATCACCTTCCCGCCCGTGAAATTCAACGGCCTATTACTCAGTGGCATGTGTGTGCCCGACTTGCGCGGCAGCCAGGGCACTTTCAGCTACTTCAGTACACGCCAGAGCGACACGGGCGTGCCAGTGCATACGGGTGGCGAGCAGACGGTGTTCCGACGCAAGGGCAACGTCATCCGCAGCCGAATCGTCGGTCCCGACAACGGCATGGTTCGGGGCTCTCCGCGCATGACCCTGCCCTTTACAATGACGTTGGCGGCCGACAAGAAGTCTGCGCGACTGGAAATCGAGGGCAACGAGGCAATCACGCTCACGCCAGAAGCGTATTCGCCCTGGATCAACCTCACATTTTCGGCCGGCCTCGGCGTCAGCGTGCGTGGAATTGCCCGATTTTATCTCGTGAGCATCGACCCCGACGTAGACCTGTACATGACGCCGATTCACATCGACCCAGAAAATCCGGCGATGCCAATCAGCCATCCACAGGTGTATTCGGTCTACCTGGCGAAAAAATTTGGTCCCTACGCAACGCTCGGACTGGCCGAGGACACCTGGGCCCTCAACGAACGCGTGATCGACGAGAAGGCCTTTTTTCAGGGGGCGCTCGACATCTGCGACGAGCGCGAGAAAATGTTCTTCGACGCGGTGGGTCGCGTCAAGAAGGGCCTCGTCACCACGGTCTTCGACACCACTGACCGCGTACAACATATGTTTTATCGGTACCTCGACCCCACACATCCCGCGAATGCGGGTAAGCCTGCGGGCGAATTGGCCGACGCCATCGTCCGCGTGTACGAGCGCATGGATACGATGCTCGGCAAGCTCGTGGCCACCTTGGGCGACGACCCCAACACGGTGCTGATGGTCATTTCCGATCACGGGTTCACCAATTTCCGCCGAGGTGTGAACCTCAACAGTTGGCTGCGCGACAACGGCTACCTGGTGATGAAGGACGAAGCGACCACCGGCGGGGAGTGGTTCGACGGCGTGGACTGGTCCCGCACGTCCGCGTTCAGCCTCGGTCTCACGGGCCTGTTCATCAACCGGAAAGGGCGGGAAAAGAGTGGCATCGTTGAGGAGGGGGAGCCGTATCGTGCACTGGTTCGCGAAATTGCCGACAAACTCGAAGCGCTGGTCGATCCCCAGAACCAAACGCGCGCGATTCGACGGGTGGACATCGCGCCTGCCATCTTCGACGGGCCGTACCGTTTCGACGCTCCCGACCTGCTCGTGGGCTACGAAGGGGGCTACCGAAACTCCTGGGAGTGTGCCACGGGCGCCGTCACGCCGGACGTATTCACCGACAATACCAAATCGTGGTCGGGCGACCATTGTGTGGACCCCTCGATCGTGCCCGGCGTATTCTTTTGCAACCGACCGATCGTCACCGAAACGCCGCGACTGGTCGACGTGCCCTTCTCTATTCTGTCGCTCTTCGGGCACGTTCCGCCCAAATACATGCAAGGCGGCATGATTTTCGCTCAAGGCGCAACGCCTGCTACCGCGAAGGGTCTGCTCGACCCCAACACCCTGTCGCAGTCCGGAGCCGCACCTGGCGCCCTGGTGACGCGCCATGTTCCTTAGTCTCCTTCTGTCCTGTGGCGGCCCCACGGGCCCTGACGTGCCCGGCCTGTTCGTGCTGGGCGTGGACGGTATGGACCCCGTCATCACCCAGCGCCTCATTTCCGAGGGGCGTCTCCCAAACCTCAAGAAACTCGCGGAAACTGGCGCCTTCCAGGCCCTTGGCACGGTGAATCCACCGCAGTCGCCGGTGGCGTGGAGCAGCTTCGTCACCGGGCTCGACCCCGGCGGCCACGGCATCTTCGACTTTATCCACCGCGACCCGAAAACCTACATGCCGATCAGCTCCGCCACGCCGCCTCCCGGCGACCCGGGCACCGTTATCGAAATCGGTGAGATGTATTTTCCTCTGGGCGGCTCCGAAATCGGCAACAACCGTGGCGGTACGCCGTTCTGGGACTCGTTGCATGACGCCGGGGTAGACGTGGAAGTCTATCGAATTCCCGGCAACTACCCCCCCACGCCGAGTAAGGCCAAGGTATTGTCGGGCATGGGCACCGTGGACATGCGCGGGGGCTACGGCGTGTACACGCTGTTCACCGACCGCCCCCAGCGCAAGACGAAGATGAAGGGAGACATCCAGCAGGTCACGGTGGACGACTATGACCTCGACGGCCGCCCCGACTCAGTCCATGGCACGATTAAGGGTCCACCCGACGTCCTGCGCATCCCTCCCGGGCACGCGCCGACGGACGCTGACTACCTGACCGCCGGTGTGACCTTCTGGCTCGACGCCGACACCGACGCCGTGCTCGTGGAACTCGGTGGCAAGCGTGCCGTAGTACGCGAAGGCGAATGGTCTGATTGGATGACGATGACCTTTGACGGCTTGCCGTTCGGCCTGCTCTCCTTCGACGGCATGACCCGCTTCTATGTGCAATCCGTACGACCCGATTTCCGCATCTACGCGTCGCCCGTCAACATCGTCCCTTCGAACCCCGCACAGCCCATCACCACGCCCGACGACTGGGCAGAAACCTTGGCCGAGGAACTCGGTCCCTTCTACACCCAAGGCATGCCCGAAGAGACCAACGCGCTCAACGACGGCACGCTGTCCGACGACGAATACCTTCACCAGGTCGGGCTTGTGCAGGACGAGACGCGGTTGCTCATCGACAGCGCGTTGGCGCACTTCGCACCCGGCGACATGACGTTTGCGTATGTGTCCGACATCGACCTGCAGTGCCATATGTTGTGGCGTCACCACGACCCAAAATATGCGGACGCGCCGCCCCACCCGGCGTTCAACGCCGAAACGGCCCCAAAGCACCAGGACGACATCGAACACCTGTACGAAGACGTGGACAAGCTCGTCGGACACGTGCTCAAGACCCTGCCCGACGACACACATTTCTTGCTGATGTCTGACCATGGATTTCAGCCCTACACACGCGAGGTCCACCTCAACACGTGGCTACGCGACCACGGTTGGCTCACGCTCAAAGACGGAAAAACGGTGGGCCAGATCGCCGCCGGCGACGTGGACTGGAGCAAAACGCGCGCCTACGCACTGGGTTTCAACGCGGTGTACCTCAACGTACAGGGCCGAGAGGGTCAAGGCATCGTGGGGCCTGGGCAGGTGGACGCCGCAACCGCTGAGTTGTCGTCCCAACTTCTGGCCATGTCGGATCCGAGCAACGGCCGCACAGTCGTCCGTCATGTGCACCGCACGCGTGACATTTACGCGGAGGCGCGGCGGGCAGAGGGGCCCGATCTTGTCGTGGGGTACGACGCGGGTTTCGGCGGGTCGGATCAATCCACGCTCGGCGAAATCGTGCCGGAATGGATTGGGGACAACCGCGCGAAATGGTCTGGAAATCACCTGATGGATGCTGAAGTCGTTCCGGGCGTGCTCTTCGCCAACAGGCCAGTAACGGGTCAGGGGCACGATTTGCTGGACGTCACTGCGACCGTGTTGGCCCACTTTGGCGTGGCGCCCACGCGCGGGATGACCGGAAGCACTTTCCTGGCGGACTGAGCTTCGTCAAGAAGCGTCAACCTGCAAGAACTTCGGACACACGCGTTCGAAGTGCTGGCAAAACCTCCAACTCGAACCACGGATTTCGGCGGAGCCAAAGGTTATTCCTCGGGCCTTGATGCGGAAGTGCAATCACGTCGGGCCAATCGGCGCGCCAGGCCTTCACCCGCTCGGTCAGGGATAGGGATTCGTCGCCTGCGGGCTGATGTTGGGGCCCGCCCGGAAATAAACGATCCGCATCGAGGGCGCGATGCCGCCCGCCGCGCGAGGCGCAGGGCAGAGCCGAACCGAGGAGTACCCGGCGTACTTCGCAGGTTCGGTGAGGCCCTGCAACGAAGCGCCGCGGGATGGCAGCGCGTCCGAATGCGAGCGTTTGTTTTCGGGCGGGCCCTTGTCATCTTTCCGAATACTCCCGCGACAAAGCGGACGCTACGCGGGCGATAAGGTCATAGGGTATTGGCTGTTCTAATAGAAACTTCAGGTTGCCTTTCTCGCCGCGATAAGGAAGGAGAGCGGCCTGAAGGCTTTCATCACATTTGACCGGTGGGTAGACACCAATATGCTTCTTGAACGCCGCGAAGTAAATGAAGACTCTTTTGCGTTTGAACGCAGGCATCTGATAGCTGATCGTCTCAACGGCTCCGGGGACCTGGGCCTTTATTCTGAGGCGGATTTCTTCGAGAATGGCTCGGGCCCCCGGCGGAACCGATGCGATATAGGCGTCAATACTCGTGAATTCGGTTTTCATGCTCGTGAAACACGTCTATCCCGAGCCCACGCTGCACCGCGTCACGTGCCCGTCGTCGCAGACGAATGCCCAAGGCGATTCGCCCACGAAATGGCGATCGCCTGTCGCCGCATCCCCAGACGCCGCAGCCTGTTGTCAAAGAACACTCGTCCCACTAGGATAAGTTCAGGTCCGACCCCTTGTGGGCCGTATTCGCTCTGGAATGACCACCGATGGGACTGAGGCGGCGAACACTGGTCACCGTGGGTGCTACGCTCTTGACGGCGGTGGCGACGACGCTGGCGGTGGGTGGCTGGAGCCTGTGGCAGGCGGGCGTGGACAGCGAGCGAAAGGGCATGCAAGAGTCAGCAACCGCCGGGGTTAATCTGTTGGAAAGTCTGGCGCGCACGCTCGCAGGCGCCACCCGAGAGTACGCCCGCTGGGACAACACCTGGAACTACCTTCACGGAGGCGCGCGGGACTACACGCACGTCGATTTGACAGTCGACAGCTTCGCTAACCTCGACGCCGACGTCGTCCTGATCGGTCGCGGCGACCAACCGGTCTATGCCGCTTACAAAGACCCCGACCACGAGGCCGCTGAGCTCGTCGCTGTGCCCCCCCTACTTCACGCCACCCTGGTGGGTGCGCTCGCAGGACCCAGTCCAGGCATAGGACTTGTGGAAGTCAGCGGCGCGCCGTGGCTGTACGCGGTGGAGCCGGTCACGCTCTCGGACGGGAGCCGGGGTGACGGCCAGGCCATGCTGATCGCTCGCCGGCTCGCCAATTCGCGCCTGCTTTCCATTGCCCAGGTACTTCGCGGGGACATCGAGCTCACGCCTGCGAACGAGCCCCTGCCACTTCTCGACGACGACTGCGTGACGGCGTTCGCTCCGATCGACGAGATCGGCGGCCGGGGTCCGTGGACGCTGCATCTGACGCGCTCGTCCGAGCGGCTCCAAGAATTTCGACACCAGTTCGGGCTGCTCTCCACAAACGTCGCGTTGGTTGGATTCGTTGCCCTCACGACAATTCTCTTCGTTATCGACCGCCTCGTGTTGGTGCGACTCGCGTCGTTTTCGGTACGCACAGCGCGCATTCGCCGCGAGGCACCCGAATCCAGGTTGCCGGTGTCGGGGTTCGACGAGTTCGACAAGCTCGCTCGGGAAGTGAACGGGCTGTTGGACGAAGTCGCGGTGACCAACGCACGACTCCAGCACGAGGCACTCCACGATCCCCTCACCGGGTTGCCCAACCGCACATTGCTGGTCGACCGCGTGAAAATGGCCCTCGCCCGGAGCAACCGCTCCGCCGAGGGCACAGCCGTTCTCTTCGTCGATCTGGATCGCATGAAGCTCGTCAACGACCAACTCGGGCACACGGTCGGGGACACATTCATCCGCCACATCGCTGCCAGATTGTTGTCGTCCGTGCGCCCTTCGGACACGGTGGCCCGGCTCGGTGGCGATGAATTCGCCATTTTGCTCGTCAACGTGAGTTCGCCTGCAGTGGCGGCAGATCGCGCTCGCCACATCCTGGAAGCGATTCGAATGCCGGTTGTCCATGGCGACCAAGAATACCTGCTCACCGCAAGTATCGGCATCACCCTCTCGCGGCGGGGGGCGGAACCAGAGGCGTTGCTTCGCGAGGCCGACGTCGCGATGTACGCAGCAAAGGCCGCGGGTCGAGACCTGTGGGCACTCTACGACAGCGTCATGCATGGGCAAGTTCTGGAGCGCCTCGCCATAGAGCGCGCGCTACGCCGCGCCCTCGCCGACGGGGCCGTCGAGGCCTGGTTTCAACCCATCCTGTGCTTGAGCTCGGGTCGGTTGATCGGATTCGAGACTTTGGCGCGATGGACCGACCCACAGTTTGGGCCGGTACCGCCCTCCCGGTTCATCCCCATCGCAGAGGAAACGCACCTCATCGATGAACTCGACCGATACATCCTCGACCGGGCCCTGGCGGCGGTGGCACGCTGGTCAATAACACAGCCCGGCCTGTACGTCGCGGTGAACCAATCGGCCAAGCGCTTCGATGCGCCGGACCTCGTCGACTACATCGCGACGACGTTGGCGGCCAAGGAGCTCGGCGGCGAATGCCTCGTGATCGAGATCACCGAGACGCTATTTGGAAAAAGCGAAGGTCGATGGTCGGTCCCATTTGGGCAGCTCTCCGAGCTCGGCGTTCGCATCGCGCTGGATGACTTCGGCACGGGTTACTCTTCGCTGTCGCGCCTGCGGTCTGCGTCGGTGAGTGTGCTGAAGCTGGATCAGACCTTCGTGGCGGACCTGGCGACGGGGAACGGCGCGGTTGCAAGGGCGATCGTGCGGTTGGCCGACGAGCTAGGAATGACGGTGGTCGCCGAAGGGGTCGAGTCCGCAGACGTCGCTGCGCTCCTGCACGAAATCGGGTGCCCGTCCGCCCAGGGCTGGTTGTATGCGCCCGCCCTCACCGAGGAGCAAGCTACGCGCTGGGTCACACCGTCCTCGGGGGATCCCCTTTAAGGCTCGCGGGCGAGCGGTTTGATTCACCGAGATGTGGACCCAGCGAATCTCTTGTTGCCGCCGGTCCCTACCCCTTCAATTCCACCAATGTCGGCGCGGAGCACGGCACCCCTCACCGCATGCTGCAAGACGGTCTCGTGCCGGTGATGCCGGCGCCATACAACAGGGACGCCTGCAGGCGCGTGGGGCCGGTGGGCCCGTCCAGGACGGCAAGGACCTCGGCACGCTACAACCCACCACAGGCAGTCGAAGGGGTCTCTTCGCTCGCACGATCTCCCCCAGCCACGGCAGATCAGCCGACTGAAGTGACGCACCCCGAGTTCCGCGCGCACCCTGTCCATCAGCCGCCGCCCATCCGGCGGACGCGAAGTCCTGAGTTTCGCTACGACGATGCACGCTGAGGTCGTTCCAAGCGTGTTCACTTTAGGGTCGCCCCTTCGCGCGGCATGACTGGCAGGGCGTTGCTCGCGGATTAGTGCGCCGTCGGTTCGGGGGAACAACCATGTTCGGCTTCGGGAAGTTCGCTAGCGTCAAAGTGGACAAGGACCTGCACGCCCGCCTCGTGAAAGTCGCCGACGTCGCCGGCTACGCCACGGTCGACGAGTTCGCTGCCCACATCCTCGAGAAGGAGATGCTGCGCATCGGCGACACCAAGGACGACGCAGACATGCGCGCCAAACTCAAGGGTCTCGGCTACATCTCGTGAAGTGGTTCAACACCGCATCGAGCGCGGTCTTCGATGTGCTGCTGGCGCCGTTCGGGCACAACTTGGCGGCCTTCGACCTGCTGCTGTGGCCGTTGCTGGCGGGCATCGGCGCGTTGTTGGTCTACAAACGCATCTCAAATCAGGCGGGCATCAAACGCGCCCAGAAAGGCATTCAGGTTCACTTGCTCGAAGTCGTATTGTACCGAGACCACCTCGGCGGCGTGCTCGTTTCCACCGCCAAGGCGCTGGGCCAGAACTTCGCCTACCTCGGTCACAACATCTTCCCGATGGTGGTGATGATCGTTCCGATGACCGCCATCCTCGTTCAAATTGTCGCAAACTACGCCTACGCGCCACTTCGTGTGGGGAGCACGCCGTTGCTCGAAGTCCAGCTCGTGCAGGGCGTCAACGCCGATGAGGTCGTGCTTTCTGTGCCCGCTGGCGTCCGGGTGGAAGAAGGCCCGGTCACCACCCCCACCGGCGTGGCGGTATGGCGGCTCAAGGCCGAGGCTGCGGGCAACTACCAACTCGACCTGACCGTCGGCGGAATCACCGAGCACAAGGCGCTCGCGGTGGGCGACGGTCCCCGGAAGGTCCCAGTTACCCGGACGAGCGGCCTCGAAGGCTTTTTGTACCCAGGCGAAGCCGCGCTCGCGTCCGACTCCCCGTTCGAGACCATCCACATCGCTATGCCCGACCGTCCGCTCGCTTGGTTTCCCGACGGCGAGGGCGGAATTCTTGGCTGGTTCTTCCTATACTCGTTGGGCGCCGGCTTCGCGCTGCGCGGCACCTTCGGCGTCACCCTGTAAGAGGCTGCTTCAATGTCGTTTCTGTCCACCCTGTTCGGAGGCAGCCCCACGCCGCAAGGCGAGGCCGTCGTGGTTGTGTCGGGCCTGCCCCGTTCCGGCACGTCCATGATGATGAAAATGCTGGAAGCTGGCGGGCTCGTGCCCATGACCGATGGATTGCGCACCGCCGACGTGGACAATCCCAAGGGTTATTACGAATACGAGCGGGTCAAAAACCTCGAAACAGAAACCGACAAATCTTATATCCGCGACGGCCGGGGCAGGGTGCTCAAGGTCATTTCGTTCCTGCTCAAAGACCTGCCCGACGACAACGACTACCGCATTGTGTTCATGCGGCGGGACCTGGGCGAAGTGCTCGCCTCACAGAACAAAATGCTCACCCATCGCGGCGAAGCCGACAGCAGTTCCGACGACGCCATGCGGGAGGCCTACTTGTCGCACCTCGCGTCAGTCCGCCTGCTCAGCCGCAAGAAGCCGAATTGGAAACTCCTCGAAATCCACTACGACCAGACCGTGAAAGGCGGCGGCGCTACGGCTGGCGAGGTGAATCAATTCCTGGGCGGAAAGCTCAACGTCGCCGCGATGGCGGCGGCGGTGGACGCAGAGTTGTACCGCAACCGGAAAGACAAGCCCGCAAAGGTGTAGCGAGTAGTACCGCTGGCGACTGAGGGCCCGCGAATAAAAAACGCAACCACGGCCTCCAGCGACTCCGGGGTCGGGAAGGGACCCGAAGGCGCCACCCACCGCGGGCTCGACCGCTACCGCAACGCCCAGCCATGTTAGTGACCTGTCACTCACCGGAGGAATCGATGTGGATCTCGCTATCGCCTGTGGGCAGGTCGAAACCGGGCAGGTCGAACCCGGGCAGGTCGAACCCGGGCAGGTCCCCCTCGACCCGAATTTCGTGGCGACCATAAACCATGGTTGGGTATGCGAAGGGTTCGGGCAAATGGGCCCGCCGACCGGAGACTTCGTGCTGCCACTGTATTGGGAGGGGTACAATTCCGATGAATCCACCCGCGTAAGAGTTTCGCTTTCCCAGCGCGTCGGCAGCTTTGCGGATTCCGAATCCGAAACACAGGGCCCTGGCTCAATGATTGTCACCGTCGGCCACAACCTCCTGGCGGACGAGGGCGACCAGAAATGCGACGACGTTCTTAGCGTGTCCGGCGACCAGCAACGTATTGACGCCTCGTACGTAGCACTCGCCGGGCACGGCACCGCGATCGACGACCCAGGTGGTGTCGGCGTGGAAATCTCAAACGTCGTTCTACACACCGAGGGTGCAGAGGCGGACACGGGCCAGCCTATCCCCATGGAGACACCCGACGTCTTGATCGAGCAGGCCATCCTGCCTTCTTTTTCCTCTGGGGACGCGTCGTCCTATTATGGGACAGTGTCGAATCCGTGAGCGGTCAGCGGTCAGGCGTCAGCACCGAAAGTTGATTGCTGATTGCTGATTGCTAAAAGAAACTTCCAATCCCGAAGTCGAACACACTCTTGCGCTCGTCCTCCAGCGGCTTGATCGGAATGCCGTATTCGAAGCGCAACGGCCCAATCGGGCTGCGCCACCGCACGCCGAAGCCGTAGGCCATGCGCAGGTCCTCGGGACGGATGGGGCCCTTGCCATAGACATCGCCAAAAGCGTTTCCAGCGTCGAAGAACACCACCGTCGAGATCCCCGCCGCAGGAATAATCGGGGATTCCAACTCCAGGTTGTTGATCCACGTCTTCGTTCCTCCGATGATCAGTTCGTCATCGGCCCGCACCGGGTCATCGGTCGTGAGCGACCGCAACGTGGGTCCGAGGCTGTACCACTGGTAGCCACGCACCGACTGGATCCCGCCTGCGCGATACCGTTGGATATACGGAATGATCCCGCCATCGGTGGACCACAAATGGCCCAGCGTGCTATTGAAACGTAGAACGAGCCGGGTCGAATTCGGAATAACGGGCTGGTAGAGCCGGAAGTTGATCTTTGATTCCACAAAATGGAAATCGCCACCGAGTAGCGACAACAACGATTCGTCGTTCAGCCGGAAGCCACCAGACAGCGCCGTAGAAGCCGACCCGTAAATCCCGCGGGTGGGGAACAATCGATCGTTTCTCTTGTCGACCGAGAGTGTCAGCCCTGTGGTACTCGTCAGACCGTTTCGGAAGAGGTCTCCGCCAAAGATGCGCTGCCGATACGGGTCGATATTGTTCAGACCAACGTCTTCGAGCGTGTACTCCCCGCGCAACTCGATGTCGTCACGCGGGTCGAGGTAACGACCAATGCCGATAGAGCCACCGCGCGTGTACTCATCGAGTTGGAAACTACGAGTCACAGAGTAGGTATCAAAGCGGAAGGACCACCGGCTATCGAGGAAATACGGGTCAAGGAAACTGATCTGGTACTGCTTCTGCAGCTTCGACCAGTTCACGGACGCCGCCATCGTGTAGCCGAGCCCAAGGAAATTGTTCTTGGACACACTGGCCGTAATGACGATGCTCTCCAAGCTGCTGTACCCGGCGCCCAGCGAGAACGTGCCCGTCGGCTGTTCAGACACGTCAAAGTTGACGTCGAGCGTGCCCGGCTCGTCGCCCCGCGGCGTGCTCACCTTCACATCTTCGAAAAAACCGAGACGGCGCAAACGCGCCTGCGATGCCCGAATCAAGGTACCGCGGTACGTATCCCCCTCATTGATGAGGATTTCCCGCCGGACCACCTTATCAAAGGTCGTGTCGTTCCCGGTAATGTTGATCCGTCCGACCTTAACCTTGTCTCCTTTCTCGATGATGAGATGGACGTCGACCACAGCGCGCTCTGTGTCCGTTCGCGTGTCTGGTACGACCGTGACAAACGCGAAACCCTGGTCCTGATACAGGGTTTCGATCGCCTGGAGCACCGCCAAAACCTCAGAGTATTTGAACCAAGCGCCCGTCTCCAGCTTAGGGCCCTTAATCTCGATATCGACCTTTGGACCCCCCTTGCCCGTCGCCGCCCGCCATTGCTCTTCCTGAACCGACGCCGTCGCGCGACCTGCGGCAATTTCGCGAACTGCCGCCTCGGTCAGTCCCAGCGCTTCGTCGAAATCTCCCTCGACGGCAATTTCGCCAATTCGGTAGCGCGGTCCCTCTTCGACGGCGTAGCTGATGAAGACGCTGCGTTTGTCAGGCGACAGGTACACTTTCGGGGGATCCACGTGGACGTCCACATAGCCCTCTTCCAAATAAACCTGGCTGACACGCTGGACATCGACGTCGAGTTTCTCCCGGTTGAACGTTCCACCCCCGGTGATGAAACTCAGCACGCCGCCCTGCTTGACCTCTAGGTATCGGCGGACTTTGCCATCGGCGATGGCATCGTTTCCAGCGATGTCGATGCGCTGGACGACGACCTTCTTGTCTTCGACGATGTGGAAGACGACATCGACTTGATCCGTGCCTACAGGCACCGTCTCCGTTTCCACCTGCGCCAGGTAAAAGCCCTTCTCTACGTACAAATCCCGAATGGCATCCACGTTGCTCTGAAGCCTTGCTTCATTGAGCACAGAGAAGGCTTTGACGTCCATGACCTCGCGGATATCGTCTTCGTCAATCTTCTTGTTGCCATCAATCCGGCTATCGCGGATGGCCGGCTTCTCGTCCACCCGAAAAGTGACGATTCTCGCCTCTTCCGGGCCGGAGACGTCTACAACCACGTCATCGAAAAATCCCGTCGCATAGATCGATTCCAAATCCCGTCGAACCTTGACCTCCGTCAGAGGTTCGCCTGGCCGAATTCCGATCCGTGCAATCACTGCTGCGTCTTCCACGCGGTCTGTACCTTCGACGACGACCCGCTCCACCATTCCCGTCGCCGGCACCGGCTCAGCCGCGAATGCAACGGCGGCGCACCACAGGCTAGCCCACATGAGCCACCTCCTCGACGAAGCGCCCATAGTGCAGCTTCAACCGCCTCGGGAAACGCTCGGCCAACGTCGCGCTGTGGGTCACCACAACCATCGTGCTCCCAAGTTGCTCGTGCAAAGAAAGCAGAAGCTCAAAAACACCGTCCGCAGTGTTGGGGTCGAGATTACCGGTGGGTTCGTCCGCCAGCACCAGCGCTGGCGCCATGACCAACGCCCGCGCGATGGCCACCCGTTGTTGTTCGCCACCTGACAGCTCCCCGGGGCGATGCGACAGTCGGTCCTCTAGGCCTACCGCCACCAGGAGGGCACGCGCGCGCACATCGGCGACCTCGCGAGACGCGCCGGCCAATCGGGCGGGCAACGCGACATTGGTCAACGCGGTGTGCTCGGGCAACAGGAGGTGCTGCTGAAAAACAAACCCAATCCGACGATTCCGGAGTGCCGCGCGTTCGTTGTCGGAGAGGGTGCTCACGTCGATGCCATCGATGCGAATGTTGCCCCGTGTCGGACGATCTAACAGGCCAATTTGGTGCAGAAAGGTCGACTTTCCACAGCCAGACGGGCCGACAAGCGCCACCCGTTCCCCCGGCTCAAGGTCCACGTCTAAGCCATCCAGCACAGTGACCGTGCGGCTTCCCTGGGTGTACTCGCGGTGCAATCCACGCACCATGACGGCCGCGCCAACGCTCATTCGAACCGCAATCCGTCGACAGGTTCGAGGCGGGCCGCGCTCGCCGCAGGAATCAACGTACACAGGAACGCGACCACGGCCGCCGATACCGCGATTCCGAGCACGCTGCCCGGCTCAACGACAACTGGCAGGCTGGCTAAGTAGTACACATCGACGTCCAACGGAAACTCGTACCAATCCAACCACAAACAGCCGCCCAAACCCAGCGCGGTGCCCAGCGTCGCTCCGACGAGACCGATGACCATGCCCTCCAACAAGAAAACCCGCAACACGCTTCCGGTGGTCGCACCGATCGCTTTGAGCACCGCGATCTCCCGACGTTTCGTCAGCACGAGCATCCACAACGTGCAGACGATCAGCAGGCCGCTGATCAGTGTCATGGTATTCATCACGAGCCCGATCACGACCTTCTCAAGTGCCAAAGCGTGAAAGAGCTTCTGGTTGAGCTGTTTCCAGTTTTGCGGCATGTACGGGTAGCCCAGCGTCGCCTCGATGGCGCGGGTCATGGCCTCTGCGGCATCCGGGTCTCGTAAACGCACCTCCACCGCCGAGGCCGTGCCAGGGGTACGCAGGAACTCATTGGCGACGTCGTTCGTCGCGTAGGTCCACTTCGAGTCGTATTCGTACATGCCAGACCGGAACAGCGCTGCCACGCGCATCACAGCAACCGTGGGGGTAGGCATGCCCATCGGTCCAGGGGGTCCACCCATCGGATTGATGAGTTGAACGACATCTCCAGGGGCCACCATCAGGTCTTTCGCCAAGAGCTCGCCCAATACGATTCCCGGAAGGGGCGACGAAGTCGCGTCGGACGGCGACACAAAGGTGTCCGACAGCGTGGCCCACACCGCCTCACGGCTCGCGGCATCGCCGAGGTCGCCTGCCACGCCCCGCACAAGGTCGTTGCGCAGCTGGGTGACGTTGGGGGTGTGTTTCAGGTCCACGCCTTTGAGCACAACGCCCGTATGCCTCGCCGGTGACCGAATCATCAGCTCGCCCCACGCAAAGGGCGCCGCGTCGACCACGCCTTCCACGGCACGAACGCGCTCGGCCACCGCGTCGGGCTCAGGGATCGCGCCGCCGACCCGGAAGATCACAACGTGGGCGTTGGCTCCAAGGATCTTGTCGCGCATGTCGACTTCGAATCCGGCCATCACAGCGAGCACCCAATTCAACGAGGCGACGGAGAGGGTGACACCCAACACACACAACAGCGTCGCAATCGATAAGAATCGCTCACGGACCGGGCTCCGAAGGTGGGCCCACGCAAGGAGCCACTCCGCCGCAAACGATGAACCCCTCGAAACTGGGGGAAGCGCTGCGAAATCGATCCGGCCGTCGTTCATCCCGCCTCAGGCCGAAGAAGCGGAAACAAGATGACGTCGCGGATGGAAGTACGCCCCGTCAACAACATCACGAGCCGATCAATCCCAATCCCTTCTCCTGCCGTCGGGGGCATACCCGAACCTAGCGCCCGCACATAATCGGCGTCGAACCACATAGATTCTCGGTCGCCCGCAACCCGTTGCGCCGCTTGCGCTGCGAATCTGGCGGCCTGATCGATTGGGTCGTTGAGCTCAGAAAACCCGTTCGCAAGCTCCATTCCCGCCACGTACAGTTCGAATCGTTCAGCGGTGTCCGGGTCGGCGTCACTTCGCCTCGACAGCGGCGAAATGGAAATCGGAAAACCCGTCACAAAGGTCGGGTCCACCAGCGTGTGCTCGACCAGTTCACCGAAAATCAACTCCCACCAGGCGCCATAGGTTGTCGGTCGCCTCGCGCCGCAGGGTCGATCGCCCCACGCCGTCGCCAGCGCCTCGGGGTCGCGCAACGCGGCACCGTGCAACCCAATCGCGACGGATACCAGCGACGCCATCGACGTCACCCGGTAAGGCGGCTCGAAGTTCAACGTGTGGGGGCCAAAGGTCAGCGAACGGGTACCGCACACCGAATCGACCAAACCGACAAACATCTGCTCCGTGAGCGTGATAAGGTCCGCATAGGTGCTCCACGTCCGGTACAACTCGAGCATTGTAAACTCGGGATTGTGCCGACTGTCCACCCCTTCGTTTCGAAAATTGCGGTTCACCTCGTACACGGCCTCCATCCCGCCGACGACTAGCCTCTTGAGATACAATTCCGGGGCAATCCGCAAATACAATTCGAGGTCAAGCGCGTTGTGATGCGTTTGGAAGGGCCGTGCCGCTGCTCCGCCGGGAATCGGGTGCATCATCGGGGTCTCGACCTCGACGAATCCACGTTCGTCGAGGAAATCGCGCAGCCACCGCATGACCCGACTGCGTTTCGCGAACGCGTCACGGCTGTCTTCATTCATGAATAAGTCGACGTGCCTTTGCCGCGACCGTTTCTCGATGTCCGTCACCGAATTCCAGCGGTCCGGAAACGGCATCAGCGCTTTGCCCGCCAGACGCACCTCCGACGCCGCTACCGTGAGCTCTCCGGTTCGGGTACGCATCATGCGGCCCGTCGCCCACACGATGTCCCCGATGTCTAAACCCTTGACGATAGCGAACGCCGCTTCACCCAGCGTATCGATTTTGGCCCAAAGTTGGATGACGCCGGATCCATCCTGCACGCGGAGAAACGCCGCTTTTCCCATGAGATTGCGGAACATCAACCGACCGCCGACCGTGACGGGACCTGCGTCCGCCTCCGCGGAGGGCTCCGCCACATCCAGAAACCGAGCGTGAAGCGAAGCCGCTTGGTGCGTGACTGCAAGGTTGGACGGGTACGGATCCACGCCACTCGCCCTCAAGCTGTCGAGCTTGGCGCACCACACCTCCCCGAACAGGTCGTTCACCAGCGCTCCAAGACCGATGCGAGCTCTTCATCGTCGATAAACACGTCTTCCACTGCGTCCTGGGCCATCAGCCAGGCCGAAAGTGCCTCGGCTTTCTTTTCCGCGGATCCCCGGCGGGCAAGTACAGCAGCAACGCCATCGGCCAGCGCCTCGGGGCCAACACCCGCCTGCAAGATGACACCCTCACGCTGCACCAACATCCTCAGCAATTCCAACGCTTCCGAGTTTGCACCCGACACCTTCGACTTGCGCACCGGTGGTTCGTCGGTGTCATACTCACTCAGCATCGCCTCCTCAGGGTCCTCTGATTCGTCAAACTCATCGCCATCGTCGAGGTCGTCTTCTTCCTCGTCGTCCGCGCCCCCCTCGGAATCGTTTTCGTCCAGCCGAGAAATGGCCTGCAACAATGACTCGATTCCGCCCTTTCGGACTGTGACTTTCGGGACAGGACCTCCGTCTTCTTTCCCGCCAAACAGACGCTCCATTGTGGTGTCGTCGTCCCAATCCAACGAGTCCTCGTCCAACGGGCCGGGTCGTGGACCGCCTGCGGCAGGCACGTTCGCAGCGAGTGCCACGCCGAGGCGGGCGGAAAACGGAAGCACATCGCCGGTCTCTGCGTCCTCAACCTCGGCTTCCAGCACGAGGTCATCTCCGACCAACTGCACGGTCGCTGACCGGATTTGACCCGGCTGGCCTTCGATCTCGACGACCGCCTTGAAAAGAACCTCCAACCGGTCGAGCGCTACCGGCGCGGCCGCGAGTTCCACCGTGCCATCCGCCGGCACAGGCATGTCGTCGATCCGCACGACAGCCTCGGAAGAGCTGGCATGCAACGTCAACCGGAACCCACGTTCCGCGTCCCAATCCAACCGCCCCTCGGACATCAGATTTCCTCCAACGTGCCCTCGGCACGAGCAGCCAACCACGCTTCCATAAACTCGGTCAGATCACCATCCAACACGGAGGCCACGTCGCCAGCAGAATGGCCCGTCCGGTTATCCTTCACCTGCTGGTAGGGCTGAAGAACATAGGACCGAATTTGACTGCCAAAGTCGATCTTCTTCTTCTTCGCGTTCACAGCGTCTGCGATTTCCGCCCTCTTGTCGAGTTCGAGCTGATACAGTTTGGCCCGCAACATCTTCATCGCCGTGTCGCGATTCTTGTGTTGCGAACGCTCCTGACGACAAACGACTGCAATTCCCGTGGGCAGATGGCGCAACCGCACGGCCGAATCGGTCGTATTGACGTGCTGTCCGCCCGCACCCGAACTTCTCATCGTTTCCATCTCGATGTCGGCCGGGTTGATGTGGATTTCGATCGTGTCATCCACTTCCGGGTACACGGCGACCGCGGCAAAGGCGGTGTGCCTGCGCGCGTTCTGGTCGAACGGGCTGATCCGAACGAGCCGGTGAACGCCACTCTCGGCTTGAAGGTACCCGTAGGCATACCCCCCGCGAATCGCCAGAATCGCCGCACGAATGCCGGCCTCCTCGGCGGGGGCGTGGTGCAGCAACTCGGTCGTGAGGCCGCGCTTCTCGGCCCAACGCCCATACATGCGAAGCAACATCTCGGCCCAATCCGACGCGTCCGTCCCTCCTGCACCGGAGTTGATCTCGACAATGGCGTCCATCACGTCTTCTTCGTTGCTCAGCAGCCGTTTCGTCTCCAACGACCGTAGGTCCTTCTCCAGCTGGGCAAGCGCGGCACTCGCTTCGTCGTGGGCCCCCTCGTCACCCGTCTCGTCGGATAGCTCCGCGAACACGAGCACGTCGTCTCGGAGCACCGCCAGGCGCTCCCAGTCCTTGACCACGCGCTCCACCTGACCCTTGTCCTTGAGCACCCTGCGTGCCCGCTCGGCGTCCTCCCAAAAGCCAACCGACAGCGCCTGTTGGTCGAGATCCTCCGCTCGAGCGCGCCGCGACGGGATGTCGAGCTGCTCGTATAGCGTTTCGATGCGCACCGATAGAGGGCGGAGCGCGGAACGGACCTCATCGATCATGGCTTGTTCGGGGGTGGCCGCGCGTAACGCTAGACTCCGTCGCTTTCGACGTGCAACGCAAACGCTTCAAGCGGGATGCAGCGACCCCCGTTGCACGAGTCCCGGTTGTTGCGGCCCGCCGACCTGATTGAGCAGACGACGTTCTTCGTCCTTCATCCTCGCCGCCGAAGGTGGGTCCATATGGTCGTAGCCCACGAGGTGAAGAAGTGCGTGGATAGACAACAACAGGAGTTCGTCTTCGAGCGTGTGCCCAAACTCCACCGCTTGCCGCTGGGCCGTTTCCACGCTGATGACGATGTCCCCCAACGTAGACGGCGGACGATCGGCGGAAGTCTCCGTTGCTTCCTCCTCGTCTCCCAGCGTGTCGGCATCCGACAAGGTCAGCCGATTGGGATTGGCAAACGTGACCTGGGGAAACGCCAACACGTCGGTGGACTCGTCCACGCCTCGCCAAGGTCGGTTGAGCGCGCGCAACAGCGCGTCATCGGCAAGGACTACCGATACATCCCACGATGCCCGCCCTAAATGAACGAGTGCTGCTTCGATGGCAGAGACCAACCGGTCGACCGCATAGTTGCCGCCCGCGTCGTCCTGTACTTCGACCGCCATCAGGCACCTCCTCTCGGCAAGAATTCCACGCTCTCATAGTCCTCCGCCACTGGTTCCCGCAAGACCGGTGCTGGCGTCACGGCCGGAAGCTCCAAGGTAATCGTCGCCGACGGCAAGGGTACTACCGCGGCACCTGCCCGCGAAAGATCCGCGGTCGCCGGGTATTCCACCCGTTGGTGGTAGAAGCCGAGGAGCACGCCTACGAACACCTCGTGCACTGCGTGCAACTCGCGCACAGTCAGCGGGCATTCCGACAACTGACCGTCCGCCATCACGGAATTCACGATCCGCGTGATCATCAGACGCAGATTCCGCTCATCTGGGACCGCCAACGTGCGCGTCGCAGCCTCGACTTTGTCCGCCAACAAAATGACGCCGGCCTCTCGCGTATTTGGCTTGGGGCCCGGGTAGCGAAAGTCAGACTCGAGCACCATCGCTGGGTCGACCGCGTTGTTCCGCGCCCGCTCGAAAAACATCGTGAGCAACCCCGTCCCGTGATGCATGTGGATGTTGTCGATGATGACGGCAGGGAGGCGGTGTTCTCCGGCCATTCTCGCGCCGTCTACGACGTGTCGGATGATGACCCGGGCAGACGTCAGGGGATCGAGGCCGTCGTGGCGATTGACGCGGTCGAGTTGGTTCTCCGCAAAGAAATGGGGCTCCACGACCTTGCCGATGTCATGAAAATACGCTGCCACGCGCGCCCGAAGGCCGTTCGCGCCAATGGACTCGCACGCCGCTTCCGACAGCGTTCCCACGTTGACCGAGTGGTGATACGAGCCCGGAGCGCGTTGGAGCAACTGGCGAAGCAAAGGATGGTTGATGTTGGCGAGTTCCATCAGGCGGTAGTCCGTGACGAACCCCAGCAATTCGAACACTGGCAAGGCACCCAGTACCAGACTTGCCGACAACAGACCGCCGACGCCGGCAAAGGCCATCGACCACACCGGACGCATGGTTGTCGCGAGCGAAAGCTCCCCTTCCAAGACGAACAGTTGAACGAAATGCAGGACGAGCACCATCACGCAGCCGAAGCCGGCCACAAAGACGCCCGCGCGCAGCACAGAAAGCCGTTCTTGCGTGTGGTCCACACTGGCACTCGCGGCGAGGCCCGTCGCCAAGAAAAACAGCGTCGGCGCGGGCGCGAGATGCGCGCCAAGGCCACAGGCCACAGCCCCTACGAGCGCGAATCCAAAGCTCCACGACACGCCCAACAACAGGCGAACCAGCATGCAGGCGGCTGGCAAAGGCACCAGGTACCATACACTCTCCGGTTGCGCGTCAAACCCGACCCAGCCCGACACCCCATCGGAAGCCGCCACCACGGCCCGGCTCGACCATGCGACGGCAACCAGCAGCCCACCGGCCGTCGACACCTCACGAAGGCTCACGCCGAAGGAGGGCAACAGAACCGACGTGAACTGGTAGATCGACATCATGAACACGATCATGAACAACGCCGCCACGACGACGGAAATCAGGACCGTTTCCGCTCCTTGGTGGGACTGAAGTTCTCGATACCAACCCACCTGATGGGGCGTCAGCGTGTCGCCTGCCCGGAATAGAATTGCCCCCTTTTTCACCGTCTCAAGAGGCAGCCCAACGGCCGTGACAGCGGCAGCACGGGCATCGTCCGTGGCCACGGCGTCCAGCGTCAAATTGGGCACCACGATGGACAGGGCGACGGTCGCCCCAGCGTCACCGACAGCGGGCGGCAGGTCCGGCGCGCTCTCGATCAAACGGACGCTGATTCGTTGCCGCGCGTCAGAGATGACGAGCACAGAATCCACGTCGCGCTCCGCCCACTCTCGGCGTGCCGTGCCCTCGACGGACACAACGCGGATCGAATGACCTTCCGGCGGAAGAACGTTTCGGTCGGCAACCAGAAGGTCTGCCATTGCGTCCGAGAACAATTGAGACGCCAGCCGTTCCGCCGTTACCGGCAATCCTGCGTCGAGCAGCACTGCAACAGCGCCCGCGGGCACGTCGGTGCCCAACGCGCCCTGAAACGCCGCAACCACGGCCGGTCGCTCGGCCTCCAACGTGGCGCCCGCCAGCCGGGCCGCCGCAAAACTAGCCTCGATGCGCGCCAGACCGGCACGGACCACACCGGGGTCATGCACATACACGGCAGGAACGGCGGCTGCGACACGCGCCACCTCACGCGCTTGCCCATCGTAGTCCGCGACACGAAACGCAAACGGCGCGCGGACCGTGCGGGGAGCCACGTCGCCCGCCTGCAGCGCAGCTCCCGGCAAGCGGTTGACGTCTACAACGACCAACGCGACAAGGGCCGCCGTCACCAACAAGACAAGGGCACGACGAAGGTCGTCGGTCGTGTACACGGCGTCGGACAACCCCAGCCTTCGCATCCAACTCACGTGCGTCCTTCGTGTTTGGCGTAGGACTCACAAATCGATGCGACCAGGGGATGGCGGACGACATCCGACGTCGCCATCGTGACAATTCCAACCCCGGCCAAGCCATCGAGCACGTCGACCGCGTCCACCAGACCACTGGGCACGCGCGGCGGGAGGTCGATTTGTGTGACGTCCCCCGTCACAATCATTCGAGATCCCTGGCCGAGCCGCGTGAGAAACATCTTCATCTGTTCCCGGGTCGTATTCTGGGCCTCATCGAGGATGATTGCGGCGTGATCCAGCGTCCGGCCCCGCATAAAGGCGAGCGGCGCAATTTCGATTTGCCGCCTTTCGAGCATCTTCGCATACCGGTCCGCAGTCACCATGTCGAAGATGGCATCATAGAGCGGCCGCAGGTAAGGATCGACCTTTTCAGCGAGGTCCCCCGGAAGAAAGCCCAGCTTTTCGCCCGCTTCTACGGCGGGCCGCGTGAGCACAATCCTCCGGACATCGCCTCGGCGCAACGAATTGAGCGCCGACGCCACCGCGAGCCAGGTCTTTCCACTGCCCGCAGGCCCAACCGCCACAGCGATGTCATTGTTCGCCAGCGCCGCCAGCCATCGTTGCTGCCCGTCGGACCGGGCAATGATCGGCCGCCCCTCCACTGTGACACCTACCGGCTCGCGGTACCATTCGGCGAGCCGAGCTTCTGGGTTCACCTGCAGCGCCCGGATCGCCAGCCGTACGTCGGTGGCGGTCAAGGCGTGCCCCGCCCCAACAACGTCGTACAACCCGCCCAGGACGATTCCAGCGGCACGCACCCTATCCTCAGGTCCAGACAGCCGGATCGACGAACCTCGATGCTCCACCACCACGCCAAGCGCCCGGGAGACCAACTTGAGGTGAGCGTCCAACTCGCCCGCCAACTCGCGCAACCGGTCGTTGTCGTCAAAGGCCAGCGTGACCTGAGACCCCGCGCTGTCATCGATGCCGCACCTCGAACCCGAATGCGTGTAACTTCACAGATTGCGCTTCAGCGCTGGCCAAACACCCTCGCCCGAAGCGCGACCCAGTCGGCCGGGTGCAAGAGCGCTGGGTAGAACGCGAGGCTCGCAAACCCAAACGCGCCCACCTCAAGCAAACACTCCGTACCCATATGAAACCCGAGCCCAATGCCCAAATAGAGGAAACGAATGTCGGTCCATCGACCACCCCCATTTGTCAACGAGGCCAACCAAGCGATGCCCCACAGCGGCGCGGTGAATTCCCAAATCCACAGGGTCGTCGTGGCGACTTGGGTGAGCGGATACACGGAGGCCACCCAACTCGCGTCGAATCGCTGCCAAGTTGGCTGCTGGAGTATGTCGTACAGCGCGGACGCATCTCCCCCGGGCACCCAATGGGCGCTCACTTTGGCGAGCCCCGTGGCGCCGTACACCAGAAGGATTTGGAAGGCGACAAGGAAACGGCCCCACACCGGCGCGGTGCTCAGCGGCGGCATCCACTGGCCCGTACGACGCCATGCGTCCATCGACGCGGTCTGGGTGCCGGAACTCAACACCAGCAGCCACAAGCCATTGGCGATGAGCTCATCGTAGGCGCCGCCCGCTCGTCCATTCAGATCCGCCAACGCCAGCCAACTCTGAAGCGCTACAAATGCGCTCACTCGGCCCCCAAACCCGAGGGTCACCAACAAAGCGCTCACAACGCAAAGCACGACCATGGCGCCCACGGTCCACTGCGACGCTCCGAGCATTTTCATCACCGGAGATCCGGGCTGCGAAATCCACCCTCCGTGTGCAGCGTCCAGCCACACAGGCCACCGTGCGGGCACCGCCGCAACGCTCAGCACGGTTCCAATAAGCACCACCCCCATCGCGATTCGAAAGGCCGCCAACGCGCCCGCGGGTTCGCGCCGATCCATAAACGACGACCAACCACGCCACATTTTTCGCAACTGATTTCCGAATCTCATTGGCCCAGCTGCACGACCACGTCTACGGGCGCACCCACCACCGCGATCGGGTCGCCGCGCAAGACCTCCGCCGGCCTCCGCGTACGCTCGCGCACCAGCCGAAGCCGAAACGCGTCTGCCTCCGGGAACTCCGCGACCGCACGGTTGGCGAGAAACTCTGTAAAACGCTGACGGAGTACAGGATAACTTTCCCACCCAACCGCGAATAGAACGGACCGGAATCGTTCGTGTCGAAGCGCTTCTTTATACCAATTCTCCGGGCCGCCCTCACGATACAGCGTTCGCCACGCGTTTCCCTCATGGATTTCCAAGGAGACACGCGTCGGAAATCGATGCGGCGCGACGAACATGCGCCAACCCTGCCAGGTGCCGCACCATCGGAAATAAGGGCCAGCGGGCACCAACAATGCGCTGCGAAACTGGTTGAGCCTCTGGCCTCCCTGAGCCGCCATCGCCAACAGTTCATCGGGGGTGTTGTCAATGCCGATCGTGCGGAGCCGTGTTGACCACACTACAGCTTCTGACAGCACTGTGGGGTCCCGCATCGCCGCCGAATCCAAACTCAAACCGGGCGTGGGAACTGCCATGAGCGTGACCAACACCACGTGAAGTGCGATGGCGACATTCCGGGCAACCACCCTCACTGCGGGACCAGGGTCAAACCGGGAAGTTCTTCCGCCGGCGCATCCACAATATCGATTTGCAAACAGTATGGCAGGCCGTCCGAACAGACCTCACAGGGGACCCCGAGATCCTCCGTGAAAGCGCAGGCCGCACCTGGGTCGTCCGACCCGAAAACGACACCCAAACTACGCGTGTCGCCCAAGCCCTTCACCCGCAACCCGCCGATACTGGCGCCGTCGGCCGCAAAGGTGCCCGACACCTCGAAATCGTCGATTGGGATCACCGACCCCTCGAACGCCAGATCTGCGTGGGGCGACAGTGCCTGAAAATAAGGCGCATCGTCAAACGCGGCCGGAGCGAAATCCCAGGTATCCGCACCCGGATCTTGCACAAGGCCGACCAACGGATCGACGATTCCCGGCCCCGCCAAGAGGTCCACAAACGATGAATTCGCGTCCTCCACGCCAAGAAGGACCGGCGTCGTCACATACAACGACAACAAGGCGCCGAACGATGCGGGCTGCACCCAAGTCCCGTCCGCAAGGTTGACCACCCAGGTCCGTCCGACCAGCGTTTCGACGCCTCCCTCGATCGGTAGCCCAAAGTCGGCCGTACGGAATGTTACATCGGTCGGCCCTACACAATCAACGACGGTGAGCGTGTGGTCGGCATTCGCAAGCCACGGGGCCTCGGGCACCACGTCAAAATGCAGGGCACCTCCCGGATCCCATTGCAACGTGATCGGTACCGAAATCAAACGCTCATCGACGACCCATGCGTCGTAAACACCCGTCGCTGCAGTGGTCGTGTACACACGCGGCGCGGCAAGCCAGGACCAATCCACACTCTCGGTCGCCGGGTTCGTCGTGAGAATGCGATCCGGACAATCCGCAGTCGCCCCAGTTCCGGGCGTAAACCAGCCGGTATCCGTCAACGCTTTCGCCTGTGGGTCGTCCCCAGCACACGCGAGCAATCCGATGATCATGGCACCTCCACGGTGAGCTGATACCAATAAGCCGACCCGCCTTGGCCGAATTGTTCCGTCACCGAGAGATACACGGTGTCCCCGCCTGACAACGAAGCGACCAGAATCGGGTCTCGATCTGCAGCGGAGACGCCGATCGAGGATTCCTCAAGCACGCTCAGCCCGCTGTCGTAGAGCGTCATCGCGGCGTCGGCCGGAGAGCCCAAAGCGTAGCCGACCACCGTAAATTCGGCACGAACCGGCTCGCCGGGCAATCCCGGCACCACAAATCGAAACGTATCAATATCAAATGTGTCGAGCACGCCGAAGACGATGGTTCCATCGATGACGAGTGAGGCGGTAGCGGGGAGATCGTTCGGCTCGATTTCCTCGTCCGTCCATTCCACCGGACTTTTCGCAATGTCAGGTCGGACGGTATAAAAATACCGGTCCCCGCCCTGAAGGTTTTCGTCTACCAAGCGCAGGGTCCACGCTCCGGCAACCGCGGGAAACACGAGGGTAGGGTCATTGGTTGCGCCGTCATCCCGTTGCAACACCGCGCCACCAACGCCTTCCACCAACAGGCGTACGTCCGCTAGCGACCCTAACAATTGGGCATTCACCTTAATCGACAACCAGTCATCCTGCGGAAGCGTCAGCCGCCATTCGTCCAGGTCGGCGGCCGGGTCCAACCACCCACAACCCTCGTGGCCCAAACCCAGCGCCAGCCCAAGGCCAGCGGCGTCGTTGGGCTCCACCTCAGGGTAGTCGCACGGAGGCTCCGGACCCGTGTCAACGCTGTCCGTTTCTGGCGGCTCCTCCGTGTCCGCGTCCGGCGGAGGATTGGGCAACTCGGGCTCGCAGGAGCAACCGAGCACATGAATAAGCCACATTGCCATCACTTCTGACATAGCCGAGCACCATGCCCCTCGGCTATTCGCGGGACGGAGACGACGTGATCACTTCCTGGATCCTTCTCGGGTGCGGCCCCTCGGACGTCGGCGTACGCAGCCTCGTTGCGGTTGTGGGCATCGTGCCCGACGCCGTGGAATTCGGTGACGTGGTCGTGCCCACCGAGGCCGCGCGCGAACTCGGACTCACCAACGGCGGCAAGGCGGTCCTGGAAGTCGACGCAACGCTCGTGGACGACCAGGGGGTCTTCCTGCTTGCCGAGACCCATTGGGAAGTCGAACCAGACGGAAGCGTCGTTGTCCCAGTCGGTTTCGCGCCACCCACCTACCTCGACTACGCGGGCGAGTTGCACTTGCTCACCAACGACCCCGAAAGCCCGGAACTCATCGTCCCCCTGACGGGAACGGGCGTCTACGCACCGCTTCCCGACATCGACGTCGACCCAACCGTAGACTTCGGCGACGTCGCAGCGCCGGGCACCGAAACCCTTTGGTTCCAACTGCGCAACGTCGGCACCGCCGATCTGCACGTGGATGAGGTCGTGCAAACCGGTTCCGGGAACTTCGTGATTCCTTTTTCCCCGAGCAACTCGGTGGTCGGACCCGGCGAAGAACAGACCGTCCTCGTGACGTACACGCCCGTCGGCCCGGAAGGCGACAACGGCACGCTGACGATCCCGTCCGACGACCCTGACGAGCCCGAGGTCACCGTCTTGCTGATCGGCAATGGCGGAAGCGACCTCGAGTATCCAGTCGCCCTGATCGATTGTCCGTCGACCCTTGCGCCACCCCAAGGTGTCACCCTGTTGGGAACGGAGTCGTACGACCCCAGCGGCGGCCAAATCACCGCCTACGCCTGGACACTTGTGAAAGTCCCGAGCGACTCAGGCGCCTACCTGACAACGCAGGGACTCTCGGTCACGGAATTGTGGGCGGACCTCGCCGGGGACTACCAAGTCGACCTCGTGGTCCAGAACGAACTCGGCCTCCTGTCCCCGCCCGCGCATTGCACGCTCCACGGCATTCCCGCCGACGACTTGCACGTCGAACTCACCTGGGACACGGTGACGACCGACCTCGACCTCCACCTTGCCCAGCAAGGCGCCACGCTGTTCGACGAGCCCGACGACTGCTATTTCTGCAACAAGACGCCCGCCTGGGGCGCGGCCGGCGAAACAGACGACCCTCGACTCGATTTGGACGCCTTGGGCAACGGCGGACCCGAGAACATCAACATCGAATCGCCTTCCAGCGGCACCTACGTCGTCCGCGTCCACTACTTCGCCGATACCTCCTTCGACCCACCCGCGACAGCCCACGTGCGCGTGTGGCTCAACGGCGTGTTGTCGTGGGATGGGATTTCCGCACTCACCCGCGACGACGTGTGGGAAGTCGGCCAGGTCAACTGGCCGGAAGGCACCTTTGGTGTGTACCCAGACCAAATCGTCTCCACGGAGAAAAATGCCGACTGTGACTGATCCGCACGACGCACTCGCCGATCTCCAGATTCGCATGTCCTTCCAGGACGCCACGATCGCGGATCTGGACGAAACGATTCGTCAATTGCGAGACGAAGTCGACCGATTGCGCGAGGAGATCGCGTCGTTTCGGGCCGAACTGCGCCCCGCCGTAGAAGACGGACCGCCGCCGCACTGGTGACGGCGCAGAAGTACCGTTAGCGACCGGTTTCGACTCGCTGGACGTCCGTGAACCACCCGATTGTGACCGACGAATTAGAGCTGCTTGCTGTCGTACGCAAAGCACTTGAGGAGGCCCCGTATGAAACGGCGGCCTCCGAAACGACCCTTCGCGAAGAGCTGATCAAGCTCCGGGACCAGATCGGGGAGGCGAAAGAAGAAGACACGCCCGCCCTTGTCCAACAGTACGAGCACCAAGTTGCTTGGCTCGAACAGCTTCGGAGGCGCGAGGAGATCGTCCAGATCGACCCTGACAATCCGTACTTTGCCCACATTCGCCTCCGGGAAGACGGAAGGGTCCGAGACGTATTGTTGGGCAAGGGCACCCGTTTGGTCGGCAATGCGCGCATCGTAGACTGGCGCCACGCACCCATCAGCCGGGTGTTCTATCGCTACCAGCAAGGCGACGAATTCGAAGAACAGCTTGGCGAGCGCGTGCATGCAGGCGACCTTGTCGCCCGACGGGTCCTGAGCATCCACCGCGGGGACCTTGCGCGCATCGAAGCGCCCGAGGGCACCTTTCACCTCGAACAAGGGGCCTGGGAACAACGTGTCGCCCCGGTGGCTCGTTTGGCGGGCGGCGGAGGGTCCACGGTCCGAGCCTACGACATCGGCGAGCACGAGAGTCGGTCGCTAGGCACGGATCTGGCGGGGTCCCGCAGGCGCGTGGACAAACGACTGCCCGATATCGCCGGTCTCATCGACCCCGAGCAGTTCCGCCTCATCAGCCAAGAAGACTCGGGCCTCGTGGTCATTCGAGGAACGGCAGGCAGTGGAAAGACAACCGTCGCGCTGCACCGAATCGCGTTTCTCGCTTTCGCAGATCCCACGGTGGACAGCGACCGAACCCTGTTCATCGTCGCGAGCCCGGCGCTGGCCGCCTACGTGTCCCACGTATTGCCCGCGTTGGGCGTCAAACACGCGCGCGTCGTCACCTGGTCCGCCTGGGCGGCCGAACAGCGCAAGCGCCATTTCCCAATGTTGCCGGTTGTGGCGCGCACAGACACGCCCGCCGTTGTCGTGGCGCTCAAACTGCACCCCGCGCTGATGATCGCGTTGAGCGAACAGATCGACCGCACGCGCAACGCCCCGAAGAACGTCGAGCAGGTCATTGACGACCTCGTCTCGACCCTCACAGGAACCGAGCACCTCCGCGCCGCCTTCCGCACCCACGCGCCAACGATGTTTGACGAACTCGCGTGGTCCAAAATCGCCGCCTGGGCGTCCGCACGCGCATCAGACATAGCCGCGTGTTTGGAGGGCGACAAAGAGGGTGGCAGCCCGCTCGACGAGGAGGATGACGCGTTGCTCCTTCGCGCCTGGCAACTCCGCATGGGCCCGATGCGAGGCAAACGCGGACAGGTGCTCAAGTACCGGCACATCGCCGTGGACGAGGTCCAGGACTTCTCCCCGACCGAAGTCAGCGTGCTGTTACATTGCCTCGACGAACGCCAGAGCCTGACGCTCGCGGGGGACACGCAACAGCACGTCATGGTCGACGCCGGCTTTACCTCCTGGTCGAGTTTCTTCTCTTATTTGGGACTCGGCGGGACCGAAGTCGATACCCTCAAAGTATCCTACCGCTCCGCAGCACCCATCGTAGAGTTTTCCATTCGCCTGCTCGGCGACCTGCGAGAAGACGAAGATCCGCCGAAGGTGGTCCGTGACGGCCCGCCGGTCGAGATGTTCCGATTTACGGATCACGGCGCTGCCGTCGCGTTCCTCGCCCGTGCGTTGACCTCTCTCGTCGAGGCAGAACCCCTCGCCTCCGTCGCGGTTCTCACCCCCAATGCGGACCTTTCCACCATGTACGCCCAAGGGCTTATTTCGGCGGAAGTTCCCCGTTGCCGACGGATTTTCGAGCACGAATTCTCGTTTGGACCCGGAATCGAGGTGACCGAGATTTCCCAAGTCAAGGGGCTCGAGTTCGACTACGTCGTGCTCATCGAAGTCTCCGGCCACGCTTGGCCCAACAGCGACACGTCGCGCCGGCGATTGCATGTCGGCGCCACACGGGCTGTGCACCAACTCTGGCTCACGTCCGTCGCCGAGCCCTCGCCGATTGTCATGGAAGCCATGTGATTCTATTCCTGGTCGCCTGTAAACAGCCGGAACCCGATGGATACCTGCCGATTTCCATTGATGTGGCCGACGCCTTCGACCACCTGGTCGTCACGACCGTCACCGGCGATATTGTCATCGAGCATACGGACGAAACGTTTCTCTCGGGCCAGCTGATCGTGATCGACGACCAGGACGATTATTCCTTGGCGATCGTAGCGGGCGTGCTCACCCTGGCCGCCAGTTGTGTCAACGGCGAAGCGGGCTGTTCTGGGGCCTTTTTCCTCTCGGTACCGGCGGGACCGTCCATCGATGTCATTACGACGGCGGGTGACCTGACACTGGACACCGTGCATGACCATGTGGTCACCCACAGCAGTACCACTGGCGACGTGTATGGCTACGATTTGGGTCGTTCCATCACCGTGACCGCAGAAACCACCGCCGGCCGGCACGACGTGCAATTCAAACACGAGCCGAAAGCGCTCACTCTGACGGCACAGACCGGCAATGTCGAGGCGACAGTCCCTGCAGGTTTGTACGCGGTCGAAGTCATTTCGGGCGGCACGGACACCGTGACGGGCGTCACCGTAGACGCAAGCGGCAAGCTGATTCGGCTGAGTTCCCAAGAAGGCGACGTCACACTGACCGGCGTGTTCGAGGAATACTGATTCGTGCAACCTCCGGTCGTGACGGTCTGCGAATCGGCAGGTGACATTGTAGTTGACGGTGTCATCGACGAAGCCTCGTGGATGGCCTGCCCGCCGGTGGTCGATTTTCTTCGTTATCAACCGTCGCCAGGGGGAAGTCCTCCGGGAAGCACGGAAGTGCGCATAGCGCAAGACGAACGCGGCTTATATGTTTCCGTCGTCGTACGCGATGCCGGATATCCGATACGCGCACGGATCGCGCCTCGTGAGTTTATCAACTCAGACGACCAAGTCGGCGTCTACCTCGATACCTTCCGAACCGGGCGTACAGGCTATGTATTCTATACCAATCCAAAAGGTGTTCAACAGGATATCCGCGCCACGGGAAGCCCACAGTGGAATTTCAACTGGAATACCGTGTGGGAGGCGGAAGGAACCGTCTCGGGCCACGGATATACCATCGAGGAATTCTTTCCGTGGAGGAGCTTGAAATACCCAGCGGGCGCGGACACCCAGACCTGGGGCCTCGTCCTGACCCGCAAAATCCCCTCCGAGGGCTACAAATACGCCTTTCCCTCCGTGACCCGCAACCATCCGCGATTCCTGTCGCAAGGCGCGGCGCTCACAGGGTTGCGCCCAGGACCCAACGGTAGTGGCTTGGAGCTGATTCCCGGCGTTGCGGCCGCTCAAACCTGGCCGACAGAAAGCGGCTCATTCACGGACTTCGGACGGCCTCTGGACGTCGTTCACCCCTCCCTAGACGCGCGGTACGGTATCACGCCCGACTTGAGCGTCGCGGCGACGCTGTGGCCCGATTTCAGCCAAGTGGAGTCTGATTCCGCCGATATTCGACTCAATCCCCAATATGCGTTTCGGTATCCCGAGACACGACCCTTTTTCCTCGACGCCGTAGAACATTTTCAAGACCCTTCGACCCTGTTGTACACGAGGTCCATTCAGTCGCCGATCGAGGGTTTGAAGTTATCTGGACGCGCTGGAGGGGTCGGCGTCGGGGCTTTGCAGGCGCTCGACCTCGACCCTCAGCCCTCCGTACACGTGGACGAAACCAAAGGTTTCGCAGAGAGCGATATGGAGGGTCGCATCGCTTCGTCCGCGATGGCCCGAACCACCGTTGACGCGTTCGACGGCGGCTTCGTCGGGCTCACACTGGGAGACAAGCGCGTGCTGGGCACGGCCGACGCGCCAGGGGCTGCAGGCGTGTGGGATGGCGTCTCGCTCGATGCCAACGTGCCGCTGGGCGAACGAACGACGCTGCTCGGTTGGACCCACCAGGCCGCCTGGAACACCGCCGACACGCCGTTGGTGTGGGGGCAAGAAGTCGCCGCATCGATCGTGCGAAGCTCGGGCAACGGGACGGGTGCCAGCCTGACCGCCGGAGATACGACGCCGGGCCTTCGCAAAGAGATGGGTTTTCACACTGTTTCCGGCTACAGTTATGCGAGTGGACTGATAGATCATTCGTTCAATCCAGGTGGGGGCGTGGACGAGTGGCTGCCACGTGTCCGAGCGTCGGTGTCCCGGGAACGCAGCGGCGAAGCGTACGCAAAAGCGACCGCGGGCCAGGAGTTGACGTCGGGCGTCACCACCGTTGATTTCGAGGGGGGTGTCGCGTGGGTCCGCGAGCAGGGGCTGGTCGGGCCCGACGTGCGCGTCGACCCGGACGTAGCCGTGGAAGTGTTGGGACCCACGGCGTCGGCGTGGATCGACACGGAACTGGGAAGTGCGCTGGAGTTGTACGCCAATGCCAGCGGCGTGCGAACGGTGGACTACAGCACGCTCGACCCTACCTGGGCGGGAAACGGCAGTTTGACGGCGACGCTGCGCCCGACCCCGTGGCTACGAATCGCCTTGACCCCGTCTGGCGAGGTCAACAACCCGGATTCTTCGGAGCTGGAGTTTGCGTATGCCCTTCGAACCAAGGTTGAAACACAGTTCACCCGCGCCTGGGGGCTGCGTCTCATTGCGGAGCCCGTGGACGGCAATACCATTGACTCGACCGTCAGCCTGTCCGGACTGGTGACGTGGCTGAAGGTGCCAGGAACGGCCTTTTACGCGGGATTTTCTGAGATACTTGCGGGGCCTGGGAAGTTTGAGACGGCCGAGCGCATTGCATTTGCCAAAGCGACAGTCCTGATTCGGCCCTGAGATCTTCGAGGATGGCTCAAGTTCAAACGCAAATCACCGATGGCGCCCAAGGAGAAAAGCATGCGCCCTGAGAATGCCACAAATTCAACGGGTCCTCCCGCCCACGCCAACGCCTCAGCCCGGGCGCGCGAGGTCCACGCGCTCAAGGCCGCCGGGCAATCACCCGCGCGCTCGAAAGTGGAGGCCCCAACGCCAGACGTCGTCGTGACGCTGACGCCCGAAGCCGAGGCGCTCCTTTTGCCCACCGCCGTACCGGAGCCCGAACTCGCCCTGTCGCTGACCTAGCGTCCCCAGGCCACAATCACGCCCCCATCGCCGAGGCCGTCCGCAGGCCGTTATGCGAACCGAGAGGGCACCGTAGAATGAAGGGCATCATCCTCGCCGGCGGACTCGGCACACGCCTGCACCCGCTTACCCGAGCCACAAACAAACATCTGCTTCCGGTCGGCCGGGAGCCGATGCTGTACCACCCCATCCGCCAGCTCGTCAGCGCCGGTATCGACGACGTGCTCGTCATCACCAGCACCGACCATATGGGCGACGTCGTCCGTTGCCTCGGACCCGGCAACGACTTTGGCATCAGCATCACCTACCGCGTGCAGGATTGCGCCGGAGGCATTGCCCACGCGTTGGCGCTGGGGGAGCGTTTCGCAAGCGGCGACCGCGTATGCGTCCTGCTCGGCGACAACGTGTTCGAGTACACCATCCGCCCCTACGTGGACGCCTTTCGCGCCCAGCAGTCAGGCGCGCGCGTCCTGCTCAAGGAGGTCGGCGACCCCACACGCTACGGCGTCGCCGCGCTCGACGAACAGCAGGTGCTCTCAATCGAAGAGAAACCCGCCAACCCGAAGTCCGCGTACGCCGTCGTGGGATTTTATTGCTACGACAACACCGTGTTTGACGTCATCCGGTCCATCAAGCCCTCACCGCGAGGCGAGCTCGAAATCACCAGCGTCAACAACGCATACATCGAACGCGGCGCCCTCGCGTACGACATCTGCCGGGGGCGCTGGACCGACGCTGGCACCTTCGAATCTTTGGCCGAGGCCAACGGCATACTAGAAGAAACGAAAAACGTATTGCGAGAATAAATCGGTGACCCGGCTTCCGACGTTCGCCCTGATTGGCGCCGCCAAATCGGCCTCTACCGCCTTGTACGACCACCTACGCGACCACCCGGACGTGTGGTTTCCTAAGAAGGAGATTCAGTTCTTCGACCGCGATCGGGCCTGGGAATTGGGACCGGAATTCTACCGTCAACAGTTTGAGGGCTACCCCGGCGTTGCCGCTGTGGGCGACGCGACGCCTGCGATGCACGTGCCCACCGTGGCCGCACGTATGTTTGAGGTCCTACCAGACGTACAACTCGTCGCCATCGTGCGCGACCCCGTCGATCGCGCGTGGTCCGCGTGGCAAATGCAGGTGCTGAAGGGCAGCGAGCCGCCCGGACGCAGCTTCGAGGACGCGCTCGGGACGGACCCGTCCTACGTGGAAGGGGGCAACTACGCGGCCCACCTTGCGCGTTTCGATACACGCTACGGCCTAGACCGCACGCTGGTGTTGCTGCAGGAGGATCTGCGCGCAGACCTGCAAGGCGTCCTGGCGCGCGTCTGTACGCACATCGGCGTGCCGACACGCACCCTGCAATCGCGCGGGGACGGCAACCACGGCGCGACGCCTCGCCATCGCTGGGTGGCGAGCGCGACGTGGGGCCTCAAGTCCCTCCGCGATCGCCTCGACCGCACACCGTTCGGGCACGTGCTACGCCACCCGACCGTAGACAACCTGGGCCGCACGGTGCGCGACCGGATTGCCGCGTGGAACCGAAGCACAACGCCTCCACCGAAATGCCCCGAGGACGTCCGGGCCCGTGTCTTGGGGTTGTGGAAGGAGGACACGGCGGCGTTGGAATCTCGGTTGAACCGGTCCCTGGCCGCGTGGAGGAACTGACGGCGCCACCCCATTTCCAACTGATCGGGCACCGCTCAAGTGCCCTTCTTTCGGCCCATGAGAAGCTCGATGTGTACGCCGTCGCCTTGGACTTCCTGGTACTCGCCAACGGCGTCGTTGAGCGGTTGACTGCGCGGCGATCCTCGACGTGTGCCGTCGCCTCAACCTCGTCGAGGACGCAACGCATCGGTCCGGTAAGGAGCAGCTCGATCGCGTCGAGGCGATGCTCGTAGCCTTGGCGAAGAAGCTCCAGA
>CAMASI010000036.1 GCA_945861065.1 Klebsiella pneumoniae
CGCGGAGGTCGACGCAGACGGGACCTCGCTCGATGACGTACTCATCGACCTGGATCGACAGTTCCCTGGTCTGCGTTTCCGCGTCATCGACGAGCAGAATCGTGTGCGAAGGCACATCATCCTCTTCGTGGGTCAGGAACGTGAAGAAAACCTCGGGGCCGTCATTCCGGAGGGGGCGGCGGTGCAGATCGTCGGGGCTTTGAGCGGGGGCTGACCACCCGGTAGCTCCACCCGATTTTCAGCAATTCCAGCGGCGTGCGAAGGAAGTCGAGGGGCGTCAACTTGCTGCCCGCCACGTCGACCCACGAATCCAACGGAACCTCGACGAGTGTGGTGGACGCAGCTTCGGGCCCACCCACGGCGACGATCCACCGGGCGAGCAACTCGACGTCGAAGGCCCAGCGCGACGAAAACGGACGTGCAAACAGCGCGTCGGCATGGGGGCCGGGCCGCAACAGCTTGGCGCCGCATTGGGTGTCGTAGACCGTCAGACCCAAGACCAGGGAGGCCGCAAGGGCGGTGCCTCGGCCGAACCAGTGCCGAGCGGTGTCGCGGTCGATCGCGCGTCCAAGCAGGCGGACGCGGGCGCCGAGCACGAATCCCACGTCAGGGCGCGTCGCAAGCACGTCCATGAAGGTGGGGATGGCTCCGAGAGGTGTTGCCAAATCCGCGTCCCAAAACCCGACCACGGTGTCGCCGCGATGAAGCGCGGAAAGCAGGCCTTGTCGGACCGCCTCGGCTTTGCCTTGGTTGTGGGGAAGGACCAGCGCGGTGATCTGCGGCGAGGCGGCCGCCATGGCGCGGATCACGTCGGCGGTGCCATCGCTGCTGCCGTCGTCCACCATCAAGAAGGAAGTCGTGGGATGGTCAGCGGCGAATTCGACCCATTCAGACGGGACGAGTCGGGCGGCTTCGTTGAAACAGGGGACAACGACGGTCGCCTTCAAGGTCCGTTTGGCGGGCCCCCGTGCCATGATGCCTCCATGAATGCGCCCTCCTGGTGGACCGAAGAGCGTTTGACGCTCTACCCCCGTGCCGTGCTCGTGGCCCTCGGCATTGCGTTCGCCTTTGCCGTCGTCGGTTCGACCGGGGCCGCTATGACGGGCGGAGGCACGTTGGGCGGCGACTACGCAGCCTTTCACGCGGCGGCCCGGCTCGTGGCGGACGGTCGGGTCGCCGAGTTGTACGATTGGGACGCCCAGGCGGCCGCACAGCAAGACCTGCACCCCGGGGAGACCGGCGTTTTCCTCGCTTTCGCTTACCCGCCTTTTGTCGCGGCGGCGGTGGCACCCTTGGCCTACCTGCCGTTCCCGTTGGCGTGGGCCGCGCATACGCTGTTCATGGCGATTTGTCTGTTCGCGGCCGTGCTGTTGCTTGCGCCGAGGCTGGTTCGACTTGCCCCGTGGACCTCGGCGACGCTCACGTTCGGGCTTACGTTCTACCCGATGTTTCGGTCGGTTTTGGGCGGTCAGAACACCGCGCTGACGCTGTTGTTGGTGGCCGCCGCGTGGCGGTTTTCGTCGGAGGCGCGTCCAGTGGCAGCCGGGGTCGCGGCGGGCCTGCTCCTGTACAAGCCGCAATTTGGAATTCCACTGCTTTGCCTGCTCGTTGTGCGAGATTGGCGGGCGCTACTTGGCGGTTTGGCGAGTGCCTCGGGGTTGTGGGTCGCCGGTGCGGCCGTAGGGGGCGTCGGTTGGGTGGGGTGGTGGTGGGGGCAGATCTCGCGGTTTCATGGCATGGATCAGGCGGTCAACGCGCCCAACAGTGTCGGCCTGCTCGGTGCCGTGGAGGCGGTGCTGGGGCCAGGAACGGGGTTGGCGTTGGCGATTGGCGGGTGCGCGACTGCCATCGCCGGAGCGGTGTTGGTCCGTCAATGGACGCGTCGATCTGCGGACGTCGATGGGTTGTTTGCCGGAACGGCGGTCGGGCTCGTGCTCATCCCGCCGCACAGTATGTTCTACGACGCCGGCCTTGGAGTTCTCGCGCTGTGGTGGCTGGTGGAGCGGGGTCGAACGCGTGCTGCCGTCTGGCTGTGGGCAGCGGGCCTCTCAGGGGCGCTCGCCACGACGTTGGGGGCCAATCCGCTGGCCATCGTGTTGCTTGTGTTGTGGGTGCTCACGGCGCGGGAGGCGTCGGTTCGATGACGCGGGTACGGCCGAACTCAACCGCAAGGCTCGGAAGCCCGAGTGCGGCGGTGAGGCCCCAGTGAAAACCGTGGACGACGACTGCCGTGGCCAAGGCTTCGGTCCATTGGGCACCCGCAGCGACCAATGCGCCCGCGAAGGCGCCTTCGAACACACCCACAAAACCAGGCGTAGGAGCGAGCGCCATTCCTGCGAGCGTGGCCGACCACACCGCTGACGAGAGCGCGGCGCTGTGGGGCAGGTCGGGGAGCCCTCGAAGCAGTTGGTCCACCCATGCGGCGCTGCCGGCCCAGATGAGTGCCGTCAATGCGAGGTGAATCGTCGCTTTCCCCGGCGAATCCAAGGCCATGCGCAATGAAGCTGTCACGCGCTCTGCGATCCCGGCGAGGCGGGGGAAGTCGGCGGCACGCAGCTGGGAGACGACCGCTGGGCCTCGGAAGGCGGCCGCGATGGCGAACAGGCAGACGGTGACGCCTAAGGCGGTCAGCCGCGTCGCCTGAGAATTGGCGCCGTCTGTGAGCAGTGTTGCTCCGAACAACATCAGGCCCGCCAGCCCGAGCAGGTCCAGTCCGCGTTCGACGACGACACCGGCGATGGCCGCTTCGAGCGACCCGCCCCGACGGGCCACGAGCACCGGCCGGGCCGCTTCACCGAGTCGGAAGGGCAGGGTGTTGACGGCGAAGAAACCTGCGCCGCACACGGTCATGGAGGCGGCGGTTGAGAGGCCGGCCACTAAGCGAGCATAGCGGACGGCCCGCAACACGTGCACGCCGACGAACAGGAAGGCCGCGACGGTGAGGTGGAGGCGGGGAATGGCGGCGGCTGCTGCTGCTGCTTCCGAGGTGTCTACCGTGGCCAGCACGATGCCCAGGGCGAGCGCGCCGATGACGACGCCGGCGATGAGGCGTTGGGTGCGGCGCAGGCGGGTGCTCCGGGGTAGCGTCAACCGACCGGGGTCGGCGTGAACATGAAAGTCGACCTAATCGTGTCGATGGCGGTTGTGTCCGTGGCCTTGGAATGGGTCGCGTTGCGTGTGTCGGCGGGTTCGGTTTCGGCCCGCGATACGGTTGCGTCGGTGGCACTTGTGGTGGGGATTGCGGGGCTGGGGAGGCTGTTGCAGCGCCGTCGGCAACCCGCAGTGCAAGCGGCGGCTCGGGCAGCGGTGGCGTCCTTGTTCTTGACGGGTTTGCTCGGGTCCACCCTTGTGGAGCTGCACCTGGCGTGGATCTTCGGGTGTGCGCCCTTGTTTGTGGGTGTGTGGTCTTGGGAGCGGCTGCGTCAGGACAGGGTGGCTTGGGGACCCCGACACCAAGTCGTTGCCATGGTGTGTTGTATGGCGCTCGACTGGGGCCTTCGTGCGGGGACGAGGCCGGTGGACTTGCCGGCGGTTCCCGCGTTGCTCATCCTGACGATGGCGGCGGGTCTGTGGCGCTATGGCGCTGTTTTTGCGCCAGTCGCCTTCCTGGCGTTGATTCCCGGTTGGGGTTCGGTGCGTTGGACCGCGACGGGGCCAGCGCCGGACGGCCCGGACGTCGTGTTGATCACGGTGGATACGCTTCGGTGGGACGTGGCGCGGGATCTAGCCAGCGTGCGCCGAATCGCGGCGTCCGGGCGTTTGTTCGAAGCCCAGGCCACGGCGCCGTGGACCTTGCCGTCGATGGCGACGATTTTCACCGGCTTGGATGTCCAAAATCATGGTGCGTACAAGAATGACGCTGGAGATTTCGGGGCCATTTCTACGGACGTGGCCACGTTGGCCCAACGATTTGCCGAGGCTGGGTATGACACGGCGGCGACCGCTGAGAACCCGTTTACCGGCCCCTGGTTCGGTTTTGGGCGCGGATTTGCCGTCTTCGAGCATGACGACGAATCGCCGTGGGCCTTGCCCGGGCCGCCGCTTGCGACCGTCGGGCAGAGTACGGGCGGTGCTGTGGCAAGCCTGTTCGGGCTCGGGGGTCCGGTGGTCGGTGTGGAGCGCCGATTGGCGACCGCCGATCGATTCTTAGCCGCCAGGCGCGACCGGCCGCTATTTCTGTGGATCCATTTGCTGGACCCGCACCGGCCGTACCGGCACGCCTGGTCGTTAGATCTGCCTTGGTCCACGCGCGCGGACCTCGCTTGGGACGGGTTCGACGTGGATCAATGGCCACAACGCTCCGCGGATGTGCGCGCCGCCTACGACCACGAGGTGGCCGTGCTGGATGGCGCGTTGGACACCTGGCTGGCGGGGCTCTACCCGCAGCGACGGGGTCGGACTGTGTTGCTCACGTCCGACCATGGCGAGGCGTTTGGGGAACACGGGGGATGGGAGCATGGCCACTCCATGTACCAGGAGTTGTTGGCCGTGCCGATTGCGGTGTCGGCGCCGGTGTCGGACGGGCCTGCGGGTCTCGTGGACGTCGCGCCGACGCTGTTGCGGGCGGCGGGTCTGAACAACGATGGACTGGATGGTCGTGCGCTCCAGGATCCGGCGTTGATCAGGCCTTTTCGGTCGATGTCGGTGTTGTATGGAGAAGCGCATCCGCGGGCCGTTCGGTTGGGGGACGTCAAGGTGATTGCAGACGACGCGGCCGCTTCCGTGCGTTTCGATTTGTTGACCGATCCTGGCGAATTGCGTGGCGTGCCGGATACTTTGTTGGATGATTTCTTGCCCGTGGCAGGTGCGGGGAGAGGGGCGACCGAGTTGAGCCCTGCCGTGCGAGAACAGCTCCGTCAGTTGGGGTACCTGGATGAAGAATGAGTGTCTGGGCGCTCCCGGCCGTGTCTGTGAGTATTTATGCGGCGCGGGAGGGGTGATTTTCGGCCCAGTCAGGCAGCGAGGAAGTTTCGGTTGTGTTGCTGGAGGGCTTCGATGCTGGGGCGGAGGTTGACGTCAGCGGGAAGGCGGAGGGGCTTGTTGTCGAACGCATAGTGGCGGTGCCCGGGCGACGCACTCCCTGTGACGAGAAAACGCGCCCCATTGCCCGACCGGTCGGCGAGCACCCGAAGGACCGGGAACAGGTCGGGACGCAATTGGATTTCATCGAGGATGACCAGGCCTGTCTCGCCACCGAGCGCGAGCTCCGGATCGGCAAGTCGAGCCACGTCCTGCGGGCTCTCCAGGTCGAAGATCGCCGGCCCCGCATGCGTCAAGCGCAGCATACGGGCCAGCGTGGTCTTTCCAACCTGACGTGCCCCGATCAGCCCGACCACGGGATGCCGGCGCAAGGCCGCCTCGATCCGCTCTATGACGTCTGGACGCGGGATTGTGCTCGGCACATTGAAAAGCTGACTGCTGCCATCAGCTTTTCAAGGCACTTCATCAAAATTCAGCTCAAGGAGCCTCTTTGACCCCAGCCTGCCTGTTCCGCCTCGCCGGTATCTCGAAGCCTCATGCCCACGGTCCGACCAGCTTCCGCGTTCACCGCTCGCAAATATACGGATTGAGTGCCGCGCACGTCTGATCATTCCACCCCAGGCTGGGCGTGAATTGATTGATCGTCGCACAGTCCTCGTTGCCCACATTGTTCGGCTCGCCCGCGTACCAATTCGTGTATGAAACCGGCGTTCCGTCGTCCCACACCCACACGCCCTCAGCCCCCCTGTCGGTAAACCCGTGCCACCAATAGGAGCCGACGACGCCGCGCAGCATTTCGATCACATCCACTGTGGCGTCGGCCCAAATCTCCTCGTCCGCGTCATCTAGCGTCATCAGATGCCCGCCTTCAGACAGGCAATAGTCCCGTGCGTCCGCCCAAATCAATTTGTCGACGCAAAAGAAGTAACAGGTATCATCCAGCACGGAAAACTCGCAGTCCGGCTTCGGTGCGGCGCAACAGGACGCATCGAGCCCGTCACAGTCTTGATCGATACCGTCCTCGCAGGTTTCCGCAGCGCCTGGGTAAATGTCAGGGAGAATATCGTCGCAATCCTCCCCCTTACTCACGGCCTCCCACCCGGCGGCGGGGCTCGTGCAGTCGATAATCCCGTACAGTGCGCCATCGCCAAACCCATCACCGTCGTCGTCGAACCAGAAATCGCCGGGTCCGAGCACGCTGACATCGCTGTCGTCGCAATCGTCGTCGTTGTCTACGTGGCCGGGCGGCGGCGTACAGGCGAACACACCGATGCCAGTCCCGAACCCGTCCCCATCCATGTCTACGTACCAATCCGTTGCCGTGGACAGGTCCACGCTTCCGTCGGCGTCGTCCACGAGGCTGTCGCAGTCATCATCTTTGCCGTTGCAGACCTCCAAGCCAAGCGGGTTGATCTCCGCATCCAGGTCGTCGCAATCCGTGCGATCCGCCACGCGCCCGAGGCTCGCTTCACAGGCGAATTCGCCCACGTCGCCTTTGTCTCCAAAACCGTCGCCGTCATCGTCTCGATAGAATTTCACCATCGTGCCCTGGTCCAACAGCGGATCGGCCATATCGACGAGCCCGTCGCACTCGTCGTCGATCCCGTTGCAGACCTCCACTGCGCCTGGGTTCACCTCAGCCAGCAGGTCGTCACAATCGTCGCCGCCATAGTCGCCGTTGAGGTAGCCATCGCCGTCCGCATCGCAAATCGGCGCGCACTCTTCGTCCAGGCAGTCGATGGCGGCGTCTGCGTCGTCGTCGACACCGTTGCTGCAATCCTCCGGGCAGGCGAGCGTGCAGTCCACGTCGTCGCAATCCACCCAGCCGTCCACGTCGTTGTCGCGCCCGTCTACGCAATCCTCGGGACACTCCCCGTCGCAATCCGCGTCGTCACAGTCCACAGCGCTGTCGCCGTCGTTGTCGCGGTCGTCCGTGCACAACTCGTCGCATTCAGGAACGGAACAATCTGTATCGCTGCAGTCATCCGTCCCGTCGCCATCGTTGTCCCGACCGTCCACGCAGTCCTCGGGGCAACTCGCCACATTGCAGTCGTTGTCGTCGCAATCAATTGCGAGGTCTCCGTCATTGTCTCTGCCGTCGATACAATCTTCCGCACAGGCGCCGTCGCAGTCCCCGTCAAAACAGTCGACGGCACCGTCCAGGTCGTCATCCACGCCGTTCCCGCAGGCCTCCGGCAAACCGTTCGGCAAAAGCGACGTCGACGGGTTTGCCTCGGTCTCCGGCGAGACGGGGGTGCAAGCGGCCAGCAGGGCAAGGGTGATTCGCATGCCGCATCCTACACCCGTTGACGCCTGGATAGGGCGCCCGCGTTCACGGACAATCGTCATGTTTGCACTTCTCCTCGCGTGCGCTCCTCCCACCGACGGTCTGCGTGCGACCCCGGCTGGCACAGGCCCGCTCGTGGTCGTGGACTGGGACGCGCTGCCGTTGCCCGAAATTCCGTGGCCCAACGACCTCGCCACGCGGCCGGACCCGGACTCGGTCACAGGGCTTCGCCTCAACCTGTCCACCGTCGCCACCACCCAAGCCGAATCCGAGGCCCGCGCCAAACTCGATGAACTCGCAGGCTTCGGCATCTACTCGCCGATCACGGTGTCGTTCGAGGCGAGCCTGGACCTCGACAACGTTGTTGCCCGGCACCCGAACGACCTTCACGAGCCGAACCACCACGCCGACGACGCCATCTACGTCATCAACGTCGACCCCGACTCGCCTGACTACGGGCGGCCCGTCGCGCTCGACCTCGGCCACGGCCGCTTCCCGGCCGATGTGCCCAACGCCGCTCGTTACTTTCCCAACGACCCCCGCGCCTCCGTCCCCTCCGTCTTGTTCGACACCACCGAGGAGGACCTCGACGGCGACGGCATGCTCGACCCTGGCGAAGATACCGACTTCGACGGCCTGCTCGACGTCCCCAACGTGTACCCCGCCGGCGGCGACCCCCGCGACGACCTGCTCACCTGGTACGAACGCGTGTCCAACACGCTCATTCTGCGTCCGGTCGTTCCATTGCGCGAGGAGACGACCTACGCCGTCGTTCTCACCTCTCAACTCCTGGGCGAGGACGGAGAATCGGTTCGCTCGCCGTGGGATTGGGTGAATCACACCCGCCAGACCGACGTCCTGTGGCCCGTGCTTGACGCACTCGACGCCCTCGGTCGACCGGAGACGGACCTCGCGTTCACCTGGGCCTTCACCACCGGGCGTGTCACCGGCGATCTGGCCGACGTGCAGCGTGGGCTCGATGGCAAAGGCCCCTGGCCCTTCCTCGCCACCGACTACCCGGCGGGAATCACAGAGGCGCACCAACTCCATGACGTGGCGACGCTGCCCAGCCCGTACCACCTTCCGATGGAGAACATCGTTGGGCCCTTCATCTCCATCGGCCTCTTCGACGAGACCTCCGTGGACTACTTGGTCGACGCCTACGCGTCGTTCTCCGGCGACCTCATCGGCGGCGCCTTCGTATCGCCCAACTTCCTCGCCGACCGCGACGACGGCGGTCGCGACCAGTCCGACGAGTGGTGGCAGGTGGACCCCGTGCTCGGCACGCTGCATGCGGAACCCAACCGCCTCGCATTCACCTGCCTGTTGCCCAAGGAAGACGCTGCGAACGGCGTCGTCCAGCCCTTCCCGGTCGTCCTGCACGGACACGGCTACGGCAGCACCCGCGTCGAGTTCCTCGGCTTCGCCCACGCCATGAATCGCATGGGCTACGCCCACTGTTCGATGGATTTCCCCGGGCATGGGCCCGGCGTGTCCCCCGACGAGGCGCTGCTCGTGCAAGCCGCGCTCGATGCCAACGACCTGGGCGACTTCTGGACCCACCTGCTGGACGCCCGGTACGTGGACCTCGACAACGACGGCATCCCCGACTCCGGCGGCGACATGTGGTCGGCGGATGCTTTCCACACCCGCGACATGGTGCGTCAGAGCGTTGTGGATTGGATGGCGTTGGTGCGCTCGCTCAGGGCCTGCGGCACCGGCGACATGGACCTCACCGTGCCCACGGACAGCGGACGAAGCGCCGTTGGAACCGCGATGGCCTGCGACTTCGACGGCAACGGCATTCCCGACATCGGTGGGCCCGACACGCCCATCGCCATCGACGGTGGCTCCCTCGGCGGAATCGTCAGCGCCGTCGCCGCGGGCGTCATCCCCGGAATCGCGGCATGGGCGCCGATCGTGCCCGGCGCCGGCATCGTGGACGTCGCGGTCCGCACGGAGATCGGCGGCGCCGTGGAAGCCATGCACGGCCGCCTGATGAGCCCGATGTTTCTCGGCTACCCTGTCGGCGACGGTACACTTCGGGTCGTGCAGATGGTCAACTCGGTCATGGACATGCGCGAACTCGATGTCGCGGTCCTGAACGCCGTGCCCGCCGGGGGTCGCGTGGTCGTCGAAAACCTCGTCAACGGCGAAAGGCGTGAAGTGGGCATCCCCGCCGACGGCGCTTTCCGGGTCGGAATCGCGGCCGACGGAATGGACCCCGCGGAGAAGGCGCTCGCCACGGGCATCCCGGTCGACGGTCCGCAGTTCGGCGAGGTGTACGAGCTGATCGACAACGACGGCCTCGGCGACCCGTTGGTGGTGACGGTCTACGACAGTGCCGGCGTCGAAGTGGCGCGCCTCGACACCTGGGCCACCGACATCGTGCATGAAGGTGTCACGATGCGCGCTGGAAGCCCCCTGGTGGCAGCTTCGTGGGGTCTCGGCCACATCCGCGCCACGCCCATCGTCCGTCGCCTTGCGGGGGTGCTTGCGGCGGCACTCGAGCCCGGCGACCCCGCTGCCTACGCGCCGCACTACTTCCTCGACCCCCTGCCCGGGATGGAGCCCCAACGGGTGCTCGTCATGCCCACGCCCGGCGACACCATCGTCAACGTCAACACCGGCCTCGCCGTGGCCCGCATTGCCGGCATCCTGCCCTGGGACACAGTAGACCCGCGCCTCGGCATGACCGCCGACCAATGGCTCATCGATCGGCACGTGCTGCAGGGCCTCGAAGAGTTCGGCCCCTACACCAATGGCTACGGCGCGCCCGTCCTTTTCGACGCTGACGACCTCGACGACGGCACGGACGGCTTTGGCGCCCCCTCGGAAATCCCGCTCCGCCTCTCCGTACCGGTGGGTGAGGGCCTTTCCGCGCTCCGAATCCCGTACGTGGAACCCACCGGAACGCACGCGTTTTCGGTCCCGAACCCGAGCCTGCCCTTCGACATGGGCAACTTCGCCATCCACCAGGTCGCCGTGTACCTCGCGAGCGGGGGCCGGACGCTGTCGGACGACCCTTGTATGGCCACCGGCGATTGCCCGTTCTTGGCGCCGCTGGTGGATGCGCCATGATCGCCATCCTCGCACTCGCCGCATTCGCCAAAGACGGAATCGAGGTCATCGGCGAGGTTCGCGCCATCGGCAGCTTGCCTCCCGAGGTCACGGTCGACGCCGACGGCACCGGGTCGGGCGCGTCGCCCCAACTCGACGGGCGGCTCCGCGCGGGCCTGCACGGCACCTGGGGCAAGGTGGTTGCCGACCTGGAAGGCGACGCCTTTGACGGAGGCTGGGCCGGCGAACCGTGGGCACTCGGGTCGATCGACGAGCGTCGTCGGGATGTCGGCCTCACGTGGCAAGACAGCTACCGACTGCGCAAGGCGTGGGTCGCAGGCCGCACCTCGGCCGGCGAATTGGGTGTGGGCCTCACGACGTCGGAATGGGGCTTGGGCATGGTCGCCAACGACGGCGACGGCGACCCGTTGTTCGGCCGCTCGGACTTCGGAGACCGCGTGATCCGCGGCCGAATCGCCAGCGCTCCGTTCCGTCAGGGCGGAAAGCCGGTGCCCGTCTTCGTCATCGCGGCGCTCGACGCTGTGGTCCGCGACGACAACGCGCGCATCTCCGACGGCCAACTCGCCAGCCAGGCCGTGCTCGCCGTCCTGCGGAGCACGCCCGACGGCACCAAGGCCGGTGCCTACACGGTCCTGCGCACCCAGCGTGAGGCGGACCCCGACCGAAGCACGCAAGCGGCGGTGGTCGACCTGTATGCGGACGTGCCGAAGGAATTGTGCAACCTGACGGTGCGCGCAGCGGCCGAGGTGGCCGGTGTTTTGGGCAAGACCGACCGCGTGCTCAGCTACGCAGGGCGCGACGGGATCGGCATCGCCTCGATGGGTGCCTTGGTGTCGTTGTCCGGCACCTACACCCCGAAACATCTGGGCGGTATGCTTCGCCTCGCGTACGCGTCGGGTGACGGCAATCCCGACGACGGCGCCACTCACGACTTCAGCTTCGACCGCGACGCTGACGTAGGCATGGTGCTGTTCGACGAGGTCGCTGGTGCCATCGAAGCGCGCACGCATGCGCTGCTCTCCGACCCGACCCGCGCAGGCCAGCCGCCCGACGGCGTCGAGGTGCTGGTGACCGAAGGCGCGTTCCGGCGGGCCTTCGCGATCCAACCGGTGCTGACCTGGACGCCGAAGCCTTGGCTCGACACGGCGTTCGGGCTGGTCCGAGCCTGGTCGACGGCGCCCGTCGCCCACCCGTTCTACAGCTACCGCGCGGGCGGCGTGCCCCACGACGTGCTGGACCGGCCGTCCGAGGGCCGCGCACTTGGGACGGAGTTGGACGTCAGCGTCACCGTCGGGAAGGTCCAGGCGGGTCGCTGGCCCACACCGTCGCTACGGGTGCAGGTGGGGCATGCCTGGCTCGCTGAGGGGCTGGGCGGTCCGGGGACGGCGGATTTGGCGATGGCTGAAGGTCGCGTGCGGTTCTAAGTCCGAACCAAGGAATCCGTTCACGTGCGCATTGGGCGTCAGGCCGCCCGCCGCCTCCGCCACAGCGCCGGCAATCCGAGCAGCAGCCACGCCGCTCCCGTGTCGCCACTGTTGTCGCCGCAGCCGCAGTTGTTGGCCGACTTGGAGTCGTCGGTTGCGGCCGTGTCCCCGCACGTCTCGTCCACTTCGCCGTCACAGTTGTTGTCCACGGCGTCCAAGCACAACTCAGCGCGACCGGGGTTCACCCACCCGTCGTTGTCGTCGCAATCGCCGGCGGAAACCGTCCAACCATCGAGGTCGAGGTCGTCAGCGCCTTCATCGATGAGGCCGTCACAGTCGTTGTCGGTGCCGTCCGGCACTTCTACGCCGCCCGGATGTACGTCGGCGTTTCCGTCGTCGCAATCTCCGTCGTTTTCGCTCAGCCCGTCGCCGTCGTCATCGGACACGGTGGTGTCTTCGTCGATGAGTCCGTCGCAGTCGTCGTCGCGACCGTTGGGCTGCTCTTCCGCGGCCGGATTGACATCGGCGTTCCCATCGTCGCAATCCCCTGCGTCTTCCGAGAAGCCGTCCACGTCGTCGTCGTAGCTGTCCGTGGTGTCGTCGATGATGCCGTTGCAGTCATTGTCCTTGCCGTCGGGCAGCTCGGGAGCGCCGGGATGGACGTCGGGGTCGTTGGGGTCACAGTCCACCGCATCGCCCCAGCCATCGCCGTCCGCGTCTGGCGTGCCGCTATCGACGGCACCGTCGCAATCGTCGTCGACCCCGTTGCCCATGTCTTCGACGGCGCCAGGATGAATGTTGAGGTTGTTGTCGGCGCAGTCACCGGGCACGCTGCCGTCGGTGCACAACGGACCCTCACAATAGCCGTCGCCGTCGTCGTCGAAGCATTCGGTGCCTTCGTCTACGACCAGGTCGCAATCGTCGTCGGCGTCGTTGCACAACTCGTCTGCACCGGGGTGCACGAGGGCGTCAGCGTCGTCACAGTCGCCGCCGTCCACGGTAAAGCCGTCGCCGTCGAGGTCCGACGTCGCCGTCCCTTCGTCCGTCAACCCGTTGCAGTTGTCGTCGATGCCGTTCGGCACCTCCAACGCACCGGGATTGACGTTGAGCAAGTTGTCCGCGCAGTCGCCGTCGCAGGTCGAATAGCCGTCGCCGTCGGCATCGTCCGGGTTGAGGTTGTCGTCGCCGTCGTCGCAGTCCTCGCAGGTCCACGCGCCGTCGCCGTCGTCGTCTGCTTCATCCGGCTCCACCGGACAGGGGTCGCAGTCGTCCGGATTCGCATCGAGGTCGGCGTCCATCAGGTCGTCGAATCCGTCGCACACATCGCAGCCGTCTGGAACGGTGTCGATGTCGTCGTCGATGAGGTCGTCCGAACCTTCGCATACGTCGCAGTCGTCGGGCACGCCGTCGAGATCGCTCTCGACGAGGTCATCGCCGCCTGAGCACACGTCGCAGGCATCGGCCACGCCGTCGAAGTCGCCGTCTGGGCTCAGCGGACCGCAGTCGTCGCAGCCATCGGCCACGCCGTCGCCGTCTTCGTCGATGGCATCGTCAAACCCTGGGCAGGCGTCGCAGTCGTCAGGAGCGCCGTCCGCGTCGTCGTCAAAGCGGTCATCGCCGCCGTCACACACGTCGCAGTCGTCGGGCACGTCGTCGCCATCTGATTCCACGCGGTCGTCGCCGCCCAGACAGACGTCGCAGTCATCGCCCGCGCCGTCGGCATCGAGGTCGGTTTGGCTGTCGCGGCAGGCCAATGGGGTGTCGAGCACGAGGTAGTCGCTGAGCAGGTCCACATCGGAAACCGTCAGTTCGCCGTCGCCATCGACGTCGGCCGCCTTAGCCTGACAGGGGGTTGCGACCACGACGCCCGTGAGCAGCTTGATCGAGAGCATCGAAGCGTCGGCCACATCCACGTCGCCATCCAGGTCGGCGTCGCCGCACACCTCGTCGCAGCCGTTGTCGGGGCAACTGTCGCAGGGGTCGCCTGCGCCGTCGGCGTCTCGGTCGGCTTGACCAGGGTCCACGATGGACGGACAGGTGTCGCACGCATCCGCGACGCCGTCGGAGTCCCCGTCGGTGAGCGGACCGTCACAGTCGTCACAACCATCGGGAGCGCCGTCGCCATCCACGTCGGCGAAGTCGTCGAAGCCGTCGCACACGTCGCAGGCGTCCGGCACCGAGTCGCTGTCGTCGTCGCGCGTGTCGTCGCCAAGCGCGCACAGGTCGCAATCGTCTGGGGAACCGTCCGCATCGGTGTCGATTCGGTCGTCACCGCCGGTGCAGAGGTCACATTCGTCGCCGAAGCTGTCCACATCGCTATCGGCTTGTTGATCGCGGCAGGTCAGGTCCACGCCGCCGAGGATCGCGTCGGTGAGTAGGGGCACGTCGGCCGAGCTGAGGGCACCGTCGCGGTTGACATCGCCGCTCCAGCCTTGGCAGTACGAGGGCACCACGATTCCGGTGAGAATCTTCGTAGAGAGCAGGGCTTGGTCGCCGATGTCCACGTCGCCGTCGGAGTCGAGGTCTCCGCAGTCGGAGGCGCACCCGAGCACTGGGCACACATCGCACGCGTCGGCGGTGGCGTCGCCGTCGCCGTCCGTTCCGTCATCCGCGGTCGTCGGGCAGGAGTCGCAGGCATTTCCGGCGCCGTCGCCATCATCGTCGTTCTGGTCGGTGTTCTCCACACCTGGGCAGTTGTCGCACGCGTCAGCGACGTCGTCTGCGTCGTCATCGACGAGCGCGCCGACGCAGGTGTCGCACGCATCGCCCACGCCGTCGAGATCGAGGTCAGCCTGATCGTTGGACAGGCCTGGGCAGTTGTCACAGCCCTCCGCGACACCGTCGAAATCGGCGTCGTCGAGGTCGTCGGAACCGGGGCAACTTTCGCAGGCGTCGCCTACGGTGTCCGCGTCGTCGTCCGCTTGGTCGTCTGCGAGACCGGGGCAGGTGTCGCAACCTTCGGAGACGGTGTCGCCGTCGGCGTCGTCGAGGTCGTCGAAGCCGGGACACACGTCGCAATCATTCGCTACGCCGTCCACGTCGTCGTCGGAAAGGTCGCCGACACAGTCGTCGCAGAAGTTCGGGACTCCGTCGCCATCGCTGTCGAGGAAGTCATCGCCGTCCGCGCAAATGTCGCAGGCATCCCCCGCGCCGTCCACATCGACGTCGAGTTGGTCGTTGGCCAAATCGAGGCAGTTGTCGCAGCCGTCCGCCGTGGCATCCACGTCGTCGTCCACAAAGTCGTCGAAGCCTGCGCAGGCGTCGCACGCATCGCCAACGCCGTCCACATCGGTGTCGGATTGGTCGTCTGCGACGTCTGGGCATAGGTCGCAATCGTCGGGCACCACGTCGAGATCGACATCGGCGAGGTCGTCCGAACCGGGGCACGTGTCGCAGGCGTCGCCTACCGTGTCCACGTCCTCGTCGGCCTGATCGTTGACGACGTCGATGCAGTTGTCGCAGGCGTCGGGGAAGGCGTCGGCGTCGAAGTCGTCCAGGTCGTCGAAGCCCGGGCAAGTATCGCAGACGTCACCGACGAAGTCAGCGTCCTCGTCGGCTTGGTCGTTGGCCAGACCCGGACAGTTGTCACAACCTTCGGGCGTGCCATCGACGTCCACGTCGTCGAAGTCGCTGAACCCGGGGCACACGTCGCACACGTCACCGGCGCCGTCGGCGTCGTCATCGGTCTGGTCGGTGTTGATGTCGTCGGGGCAGTTGTCGCAGGCGTCCGCAACGAGGTCCACGTCGAAGTCGAGCGTGTCGTCGCCGCCGGGGCATAGGTCGCACACGTCGCCCACGCCGTCGACATCGTCGTCCGCTTGGTCTTCGTTGGCATCGAGCGGGCAGTTGTCGCAATCGTCCGCGCTAAGGTCGGCATCCACGTCCACGCGGTCGTCGCCGCCGGTGCAGCGGTCACACACGTCACCCACGGCATCTGCGTCGTCGTCGGCCTGGTCGGTGTTGAGGTCGAGCGGGCAGTTGTCGCACACGTCGCCGACGGTGTCTACATCGCCATCGAGTTGGTAGGGATCGGCGTCGAACACGCACACGTCGCAGCCGTCGGCCACGCCATCGGAATCCGCATCGAGGGTATCGTCGGATCCGTCACAAGCGTCGCACACGTCACCGACGCCGTCGCCATCCTCGTCAAGTTGGTCGGGGTCGAAGAGGTCCGGGCATACGTCGCAAGCGTTCGGGATGAGGTCCACGTCGTTGTCGTCGCCGTCATCTTCGCCCGGGCACAGATCGCAGGCGTCACCGACGTTGTCGAAGTCGCTATCGACCTGATCGTCCGCGACATCTGGGCAGACATCGCACGCATCGGGAACAAGGTCTACATCGGTATCGATGAGGTCGTCGCCGCCTTCACACACATCGCAGGCGTTGCCAACGGTGTCCACGTCATCGTCTTTCTGGCTTGGGTTTCGATTGACGGGGCAGTTGTCGCAGGCATCTGCGACATCGTCGTCGTCGTCGTCGACCGAATCGTCGCCTTCTGCGCATGTGTCACACACGTCGCCGAAGCCGTCGCCATCAAGGTCCGATTGATCGGTGTTGAGGTCATCTTCGCAATTGTCGCAGTCGTCCGGGACGGTATCGACGTCACCGTCGATGAAGTCGTCTCCACCTTCGCACACGTCGCAAGCGTCGCCTGCACCGTCGAGATCGGTGTCGAACTGGTCTGGGTCTGGCACGTCGGGACAAACGTCGCAACCGTCGGGCACGAGGTCCACGTCGATGTCGAACGCGTCGTCAAAGCCTGGGCACGCGTCGCAGTTGTTACCGACGCTGTCGCCATCGGTGTCCTTCTGCAGAGGGTTGCTCGCGAAGGGGCAGTTGTCGCAGGCGTCGGGGAACAGGTCGCCATCGGCGTCGATTCGGTCGTCTTCGCCGGGGCAGTTGTCGCACAGGTCTCCGACGGTGTCGAGGTCGTCGTCCTCTTGCAATGGATCGAAGTCCGACGGGCAGGTGTCGCAACCGTCTGCGACGAGGTCGCCGTCTAGGTCTTCGCCGTCGGGTGAGCCTGGGCAGCTGTCGCACGGATCGCCAAAGCCGTCGCCATCGTCGTCGTCTTGGCTTGGGTTGAACAGGTCAAAACAGTTGTCGCAGCCGTCGGGCGCGCCGTCCACATCGTCGTCGATGGTGTCGTCGATCCCGGGGCAAAGGTCGCAGACGTCGCCCGCGCCGTCCAGGTCCCCGTCGGCTTGTGCGGGGTTGCTGTTCTCTGGGCAGTTGTCGCACCCGTCGGGGATGCCCTCACCATCGAGATCGACATCGTCGTCAAAGCCGGGGCAGGCGTCGCAGACGTTGCCGGCGCCGTCCGTGTCCGAATCCGCTTGATCAAGGTTGGCGACGGTGACGCAGTTGTCGCAGGTGTTCGGCACCAGGTCGCCGTCGGAGTCACCGACGTCGAAGGCGTGGTCGTCGCAGTCCGAGCCGCCGCAGGCGCCTTCCGCGTCCACGAATCCATCGAGGTCGTCGTCACAGCAATAGGATTCGTCCCAACAGTCGCTGTCTACGCAGTCCGTCTTGCCGTCGAGGTCGTTGTCGCCGCCGTCATTGCAAATTTCGACGCAGTTGGGCTCGCCGACGCAGTCCGCGTCCGCACAGTCTTTGTGGCCGTCGAAATCGTCGTCGACTCCGTTGTCGCAATCTTCTGCGCAGGTGGGGTCGCCAAAGCAGTCACCGTCGGCGCAGTCTTTTAAGCCGTCGAAGTCGTTGTCGAGCCCATCTCCGCAGATCTCGTCACAAGCGGGATCGCCCGAGCAATCCGGATCGGCGCAGTCGATCAGCGCGTCGTAGTCGTCGTCGATGCCGTTGTCGCAGTGTTCGACGCACTCGAAGTCCAGCGCGCAGTCCGGGTCGTCGCAATCAAGCAAGCCGTCGAAATCGTCGTCGATTCCGTTGTCGCACTGTTCGTCGCACTCGGGAACGCCGGCGCAGTCGGTGTCGGCGCAGTCGGCCACGCCGTCGCAGTCGTTGTCGTCGATGTCGGTACACACCTCCGGCGCATCGGGATTGATGAGGATGTCGAGATCGTCGCAGTCGCCGCCTAGCCCAACCGTCCAGCCGTCCCCGTCTTTGTCGCGGTTGCTGACGTAAAGAAGCGAGTTGGCAAGGATAATTTCGCCGTCTGTCGACGACTTCCAGAAGTCAGCACGGATGTCGCTGGACGCAGGGTAAAAGTTGAGGCCGACCGTGAGGCCGACATGGGTTTCGAGCACCCCGACCAAGGGGTCGCCATTGTTCCAATGCGCGATTCGGACGGCTGCGGGCGCGTAGGCGGCGTCCGACGTGTGGTAGCTGGACGTGCCGCCGTTGAGGCTGACGACGCCCGCCATGATGTCGTGACCTGGGTCGTCGATGATCGACGTCAGCACGATGCCCGAGCTCTGCGTAGAGCCGGTGATCGCCTCGTACTTCCCAGTTTCGAAACGTCCCGACAGCGGTACGGAGCCGTTGGCGAACACAGCTTGAACGACACCGCCGCCTGCGTCTACGTAGTCGGCCATCCGGTCGCCGAGCGTGGAAGGGCTGGCAAATCCGGAATCCGAGTACACCAACACGCCGTCGTACAAGTTGAGCGTGGCCAACGTCGGCGTCGAGCTGCCGCAATTGATCTCGGCCACCTTACTGAAGACGCCGGCCACTTTAAAGGCGTCCATCTTCGCTTTGACGTCAGACTCGTAGCCCGACGAGTAGCAAATCAGGACGTCCTGCGCGTGAGCGAGGCCTGAATACGAAAGGAGTAGTGCTAGCATGCCGGGCATCATAGCAGAGGACTGGGCCGACGCGAAGCCCTACAAGAATGCTTGACGAAGCGTTCCGCGGTGTCTCGGGTTCGCAACCCGCCTCCCATGCGACTAAACCGTCATGTGGCACCCACGACACGATTTCTCGACGCGGTAGCAGCCGCGCTGGGTGAGCACCGTTTTCAGCGACTCGTGTTCGGGGGGCCCGTCGAAAATGGGCCTCGAAGGGTCGAATGGCGTCCGGTGATCCTAGCTAATGGCGCTGCTGTCCAGCAGGTCACCCATGAAAACCATCGCGATGTCACGCGCAACGTCGATCCGGCGACCGCGTTGGCGTCCATCCGCGCCGAAATCGCCTTTTACCGCAACGCAGACCTCTTCACGGAGGAAACCACGCTTCGCTTGGAGGTTCGCGCGGGTCGGGCTCGTTTGCGGCAGGGGCCGCCGACGCCGATACGAACGAGTTCGGACCACAACCGCGCCGTCCGCCACCCGGTCGATTTGGCGCGCGCTCCGTGGATGGTTGCGTTGGGGGCTGTGGATCGTTCGGGCCATGTGGTAGGGTCGCGGGCCGACAAGATTGCGCAGGTTCAGCGTTTCGCGGACTTGCTCGGGCACGCCGTAGACGACCTGCCCCGAGACCGACCGTTGCGCCTCGTGGACTTGGGTTGTGGGAAAGGATGGCTGACCTTTGCGGCCCGCGACGTTCTGACAGCAAAGGGCTTCACGGACGCCCACGTCACCGGTGTAGACCGTCGCGCTGATCTCGTGGCGGCGGCCAACAACATCGCCGCGTCCGGCATCGTGTTTCAAGCCGGTGAGATCGCGGCGGCGCCCTTGGACGGTTGTGACGTTGTCGTGGCGTTACATGCCTGCGACACCGCCACGGACGATGCGATCGCCCGTGCGATTGAGGCGCATGCGAGACGGCTTCTGATAGCGCCATGTTGTCATCGGGAGGTTCGGCCCGGCTTGTCTGCGCCGCCCGCCCTCGTTTCGCCCTTTCGGCACGGGCTGTTCGTGGAGCGGCAAGCGGAGTGGCTGACTGACGCACTTCGGGCCGCGCTGTTGGGCGCTGCTGGGTACGGTGTGACCGTTGCGGAGTTCGTTCCGACCGACCACACGCCGCGAAATCTGCTGTTGACGGCTGCCCGATCTCCAGGTGTGGACCGGGCGGCTCGCCGAGCGGAGGCCATTTCGCTCGCGGCCATGTTTTCACTTCGTGAGCAGACGCTCGCTCGTCATTTGGGCGTAGAACTTTCGGCAGGTTGAGCGGACATTGCGGCCGCTGTCCGCGCCAGCCCGTCCACCAACATCACCCGCGCGCACCAGCCGAGGTCGTTTCTGGCCGCGGAAACGTCGGCCCAACTCGCCCGCTGGTCACCCGCACGTGCGGGTAGGTGTCTGGGCGGAACGGTTCGCCCTACGGCCGCTGCGCTCGCGGCATGCAACGCCAGAACGGAGGTGCCATGACCGGTCGCGATGTTGAACACCCGGCCGGACACCTGGGCTGCACGCGACAGCGAGGCGAGAACCGCTGCAACAACGTCGTCTACGTACGTGTAGTCTCGGGTGTCCAGGCCGTCGCCGAACACCGTCGCGGGCGTTGCCGACAGGGCGGCGTGGAGGAACGCGGGAACCGCCAGCGCATAGGGGCCACCGGGCACTTGACCGGGTCCGTAGACGTTGAAAAACCGCAGGCCCACCGTTCGCAGCCCAAACGCTGCACCCCAGCCCATGAATACAGCCTCGGAAGCGGCTTTGGAACCGGCATAAGGCGAAAGGGGAGCCACGGGCCGCGCTTCATGCCGAGGAAGCACGGGGTCGTCGCCATAGACCGACGAACTCGACGCGTACACGATTGTGAGCACGCCCTGCGCGCGTGCTGCTGAGCACAGAACCGCGGCCCCGCCTGCGTTGACGGAGAAGGCGGCCTCGGGCTCGGCCATCGACCGGGGCACACTGCTCCGTGCCGCCAAGTGAACGACCCCGGAGCACCCCTCAAGCGCGGCGCGGACCAACGCTTCGTCTCGGATGTCGCCGACGATCAGACGTGTACGACGCTCCGGCAACGCGGAGGCTTTCCCGGTGCTGAGGTCGTCCAGAACGACGACGGCGTCGCCGCGGTTCACCAAGGCGGAAACGACGTGCGCACCGATGAAACCCGCGCCGCCGGTGACCAACCAGCGCCGTGGGGTCACAACCACGCCTTCATGTGGATGAAGAACACGGACGGGTACAGGCCAAATTCGGTTCGCACGGAGCCGTCAGAATCGGGCGCTCGGCCGATCGGTTGGAATCCCCCGATGCCCAGGCTCGTGTTGTCAGCGACGGAGGCCGATAACGAAGCGGAGATCAATGCGGATGGGTCGATCACGTTGCTGATGACGCTTCCCGTGATCGAAACCAAGGACGTCAGCTCCTGGGCGACGGATACGACGCCGTAGCCAACGCCCAGCGTCCACAACTCGCCGCGCAGTACCCGTTCCGATGTCGCTTCGGCCAGGTAGTCGGAGGGGTCCACGGCTCCGAGCGTCTGGAGGTAGGCCTCCGCCGACAGCGTCGTTTTCGAGGTTGGACGCCCATCCGCACCGACAACGACCCGGCCAAAGACGCCGTCGTTGACCTCCGCGGCGGGCTGAGTGACCGTCGCCTCTCCATGGAGCCCAACGACGCCGACGTTGGAGGCGAACCCGAGGCCGAAAACGGCGTCTCCTCGGGAAACCGCGGCAAGTCCGATGACGTCCGTCACGCCGACAGTTCCCCGGCAAGAAGCGGCCATCACGGCGTCGGGCAGGCCCACTTCCTGACCGTCGGTTGCGGGAGCCGACCCGACCCAAGCGGCGACGAGCGAAGCCTTGCCCGCCGTTCCTGCAAACAGGTCGGCACGGACGGCGTCCACGCCGGGTCGATACTCCGTGTCGATCGTGGCGGCGCCGAACGGGTTGACGACATCCATCGGGGAAAACACCAGTCCGGTGCCAAAGGACACGGCTTGGCGGCCTATCGTCGCTGAAAACCGACCGACGTCCTCTGCGAGCCACAGGCGATCGAGGCGTCCGGAAACCAACAATCCGTCGCCTTGGGCGGCGTCCCAGGACAAGTCGACCCCCTGCGCTGGCGGGAGGCCCACGACGTTTGACCCACCCAACGACGATGTAGACGGGGCCGCCGTGCCAATCGCGGCCTCATGATGTGCTTCAAATCGGAGCTTTTCGAACGCGCCTGCGAGCCGTGTCCTCGCGAGCGTTTGACCGGAGGCCAACGGCGCCGCGTCGTCACTCGCAGCCCAGCTCGGGGGTACGGCGGCGAGCATGAACATTTTGAGGTCGAGGTCGACGTCAGCCGTGAGCTGGGCTCTTTCGTCGGTTTCCGGGTTCACCTGCGCGTATCCTCCGCAACTTTTCCATCGACCAAACGAACCACGCGCCGCGCCGCTGCGAGCACGTTCGGGTCATGGGTCGCGAACAAAAACGTGATGCCCTCCCGGGCGTTGAGCTCTGCCATGGTCGCCACGAGCGCGATGCCGGTCGCAGAATCCAGGTTGGCGGTTGGCTCATCCGCGAGAACCAAGGCGGGCTTCCCGGCGATGGCTCGGGCTACGGCCACACGTTGTTGTTGGCCTCCTGACAGTTCACTGGGCCGGCGGTGTTCGAGGCCCTTCAGGCCGACGAGCGCCAGGGTCTCGAGCGCCCGACGTCGTCGTTCTTGTCGCCCCCAACCCTGCACCTCCAGCACGAGTTCGGCGTTTTCGACAGCGGACAACACGGGGAGCAGGTTGTAGGACTGAAAGACGAAACCGAGTCTGCGCAGGCGAAGGTCCGAGAGCTGGGTCGCAGTCTGCGTCCCTAAGGCCACGCCGTCGATGGTCACGCCTCCGGAGGTGGGTCGGTCGAGCGCCCCAATCAGGTTGAGAAGCGTGGTCTTTCCCGAACCAGACGGCCCCATCAGTGCGGTAAATTCACCAGCTTCTACCGAAAGGCTGACACCTTGCAAGGCGGCGACCTCGGTCTCACCTTGTTGGTAGACTCGCCGGATGTCTGACACGGACACGATGGGCGACACGAGACACTCCCCTACGAATGACGCATCGCGTCAACGGGTTGTAGTTTGGCGACCCACAAGGCTGGGTAAAGCGCGGCTAGTCCGGTCATGCCCACCGCGGCTGCGGCGGCGGCACCCATCCGCAAGCCGTCGAACTGGCCAAAGACGAGTCCGTTGAGAATCACGCCGCCGGCTTCGTAACTTTCACCCATGAAGCCCCGCTGGTCGAGCCCGTAGAACACCAGGTAGGCCGACAAGGCGCCGCCAAGAAGGGCACCGAACACAGCGCCGAGTCCGCCCAGCAGCAGGCCTTCGAGCATCACCACGCCGGCGAGTCGCGCGGGTCGAATTCCGATGGCCATCAGGACCCCGAACTCCTTGGTGCGCTCGAGAACGCTCATCAACACGGTGTTGAGCGCGCCCATGGACACGATGAGTCCGAGCACGCCGAGCATGATGCCGTTGCTCACTTTGTCCACCTCGATCAGCGCCGTCAGCTCCTTGAGCGCGTCGGACCAGGGCAACACCTCCAGCGAGGAAACGGGGTCCACGAGGGCCACCACGCGGTCCTGGGCGTCTTGCACACCGCGGACGTCCGGAAGGTGAACGGTGATCTGGTGCGCTACGTCGGGCTGCCCAAACGCTTCTTGCGCGGCCCGCAAATCGACCCACGCCACGAATCCATCGACCTCAGCCACCCCGCTACGAAAGAGTCCTTTCACCCGGAACAGTCGGCTGTTCACTTCGGTTGCGCCGCCGTGTTGTCCCATGTACACGACCTTGTCGCCCAGGGAGACTTGCAGCGTTTCCGCGAGTTGAACACCAAGCACGATGCCGAGCCCGTCGCCATCGATCCATTCACCTTCGGTAAGTTTGTCGTCGATGTCTTGAAGTACGGCTTCGGTGGCACCGTCGACCCCGGACATCGCAACGCCCACACTCGCCCTGGGTGACACGAGGAGTCCGCCCAGTTGGAGACGTGGTGCGACCACAGCGTCCGGAAGCGCGAATCGAATCGCGTCTGCGAGCGGCCCGACGCCGGAAACGACGAGGTCACCGTCGCGGCTGTCGTGCCATCCGGAAGCGGCCACGACGACATGACCCGACAACGAACGCACGCCTGCCCGAATCATTTCGTCGTAGGTTCCGGCTTGAAGCGTGACGGTCGCGAACACCAGAGACAGCCCAAAGCCGATGGCCGTGACCGTGATGACGGTGCGGCGGGCGTTTCTGAACAGGTTGCGGAATGCCAATTGCAGCATGTTCAGTCCGCCCGAAGGGCCGCGACGGGCTGGAGGCGCGAGGCGCGAAGGGCAGGCCACAATGACGCCAGCACGCAAATGGTGCACAGCGCTCCCACGATCTGGGCGACACGCCACGGGTCCACGACCCCCTTAATGACGGGATCGAGCACGACACCGCTGAAAGAAACGCCGTCCTTCAGGGAGCCGGACAGATCGATTCCAACGGTGACGAGCCAGAAGTCGAGGGCACCGCCAAACACAAGACCCAGCGCGGTCGCAATTGCGGCGAGCAACACGCTCTCGAGAAGGATCAGTGCGACCAAACGAGCGGGGCGGAAACCCAAAGCCTTGAGAAGTCCGAGCTCCCGTGTGCGTTCGAATACGGACATCATCATCGTATTGAGAACGCCGAAACCCGCAGCTCCGAAAACGATTGTGAGTACTAAGGTCGCTGCGAAGTCTTGCATTCCCATCATTTGCGCGGCGGCCGGGGACAGCTCCCACCAGGGGCTCACGGTCGCGACCTGCGCCACTGCGGTTCGAACCCGCGCCACGAGGACGTCGATGGCTTCTGGGTCCGTGCTTAGGAGGCGGATGGCGTGCACCTGGTCGGGCAACACGAGCAGGTCCTGAAGGTCAGCGAGATGGAGCATCGCGCCGCCGCGGTCGACCGCGGCATTTCCAGTGCGCACGACGCCGAGGACTTCGTAGATCGCGTTTCCAAGAGATCCGTCGGCGCTTTGGGTCATAGCGACCACGGAGCTTCCGACGTCGACCTGCAGCTCTTTGGCGAGGCCGACACCCAGCACAATGCCGCCCGTCCTGGCTTGCGACAGGTGTTGGCCGCGTTCGACCCGATCCGCCCGGGGCGAAAAACGCCGTTCCCGGTCTGGGGACAGGCCGATCAACAAGGCCCCTGCGCTCCGATCGTCGCTGCCGAGCAAGGCGTAGCCTTCGAGACGAGGCGCCGCGGAGGCCAACCCTTCCACCGCGTCCAGGCGTTCGAGGAGGGCCCCAGTGCCCGTGAGCGTGTCGTGAAGAATCCGCTTCCCCGGCCATTCCGGGTGGTTGAGTTGCGCGTGACCCAGTTGCTGTTCGACCATGACTTCAAACAGCTTGCTGAAAGTGCCCTCTTGGAATGCGAGCATCGACATGCACAAGCCCATCGCCGCAGCCATGGCGGTGGCGGTGATGAGCGTTCGCCTCCGATGCCGCGCGAGATTCCTCCAAGCCATCGTGATCAAAAGGGTCACGGTGTGGCTCGGGTCAGGGCCTGGAGTGAAAACAGGGTGTCGTCGAGTTGAACTGAGAAGTCCAGCGACTCAAAGGTGAGTTCGGTAAACTCACCCGCCGTTTCATGAGGTGTCAAGCGCATTTTCATGGGCCGGAGACGTCCATCGATGAGGCGAACGTCGCTATAGCCCATGGTACGAACCAGCTCATCGGATTCGTCACGGAACTCGACGCTCACAGGAACCCGCTCAGCCGTCAGCGTTGCGTCGACCCGGCCCCACACCACGGGCGCGTTCGGCTTGGGCGTGCACTGGACGACATAGTTCGCTGCTGTGTCGGCGAGTCGTGGGGCCAGTTGACACGCGTAATCTTCGGAGAGGCGGGAGTCTTTGACGAGGTCATCGTTCGAAAAGTGGCTCCCCATCCAGCTCCCGCTCATCATGCCGGCAGGTACCTTCATCGTCCGGTCGACTTTCGGCAGGTAGTTCCAGAGGTTTTCGCCCACTTTGAGTGTGGTGACGCCGGCGTCCTTTTCGGGCTCCAACAAGCGCACAAGCGTTTGTTCGGTGCCTTTGGACCACGCAGCCATCTTCATCGTTCGTTCGTAGCGGGCCGTTTTGACGTGCATGGAAATCACGGCCGCCGACTGTTCGCCGCGTGAGGCGTCGTCGATCGCCAGCAACAGGTCGGTCAACGACGGTTCAGCGGCCAGTACGACAACCACGCATAGGGCCCACATGGCGCCTCCGAGGCCGTGGGTAACGTCGTCTTCCGGCCTCAAACAGGTGAGCGTCGTCGGGCACCTCGCCCCCTGGATTTCACTCCCCGGGCGCCCTTGCTGTCCATAGGTCGCCGGTACCTTCACCAAGGAGTGCCCGTGCGACCCATCCTCGTGTCTCTGATTCTTCTGGTTGCTTGTGACAGCGCAACACCCGTGGCCGGCGACCTCGACGGCGACGGCTTCCGCCCCATCGACGGCGACTGTGATGACGGTCGGTCGGACGTTTACCCGCTGGCGCCTGAGTTGTGCGACGCCGGGAACGTTGATGAGGATTGCGACGGCCTGGTCAACGATGCGGATCCTTCGCTGCTCGCGGAAGGCCTTCGTACGGTTTGGTTCGATGCCGACGGCGACGGGTTTGGCCTGGGAGAGGGCCAGTTGGCTTGCGCGCAGGCGCCTGGGCAGGTCGAACAGGGGGGAGACTGCGACGACACCCGAATCGGCGTAGCTCCCGGCGGGATTGAGGTGTGCGACGCGGAAAACCTCGATGAGGACTGTAGTGGCGCGGCCGACGACGCCGACCCGGAGGCGGAAGGTCAGTCCGTCCTGGTTTGGACCGATGCCGATGGCGATGGATTCGGCGTGGGCGCCGGCCTCTTGGTCTGCGACGCACAACCGGGCACCGCGGGCGTCGGCGGTGATTGCGACGACGACCAAGCGGACCGAAACCCAGCCGCGATCGAGGTGTGCGACCCTTTCGACGTGGACGAAGATTGTGATGGACTCGCGGACGACGCTGACTTCGCGCCTGCGGGCACGTCCATCTGGTACGCGGACGCCGACAGTGACGGTACCGGCAACGCTGAGACGGCTACGCTGGCTTGCGACCCAGGCTCCTTCGATGTCACGGTGGCGGGGGACTGCAACGACAACGACGCCACGGTATCGCCGCTGGCTGTCGAGACTTGTGATGACCAGGACATCGATGAAGACTGCAATGGCACCGCAGATGACGCCGACCCTAATCCCGTGGGTGAAACGCCGTCGTGGGTCGATTCGGATGGCGACGGCTTTGGCGCCGGAGACCCGACGTTGTCCTGTGAGTTGCCGGCCGGTTCCGCCGCTGTCGCCGCGGATTGCAATGACGAGACGGCGCTCGTAAGCCCGGCCGCGTTGGAAGTATGCGACGCCCTCGACGTCGACGAGAACTGCGATGGCAACGCCGACGACGCCGATTCGGCCGCCACCGGTCAAACGCCTTGGTACCCCGACCTCGATGAGGACGGCTTCGGCGCGGGCCGGGTCTCCCTGACCTGCGATCCGCTCCCCGGCTACGTCGCGGACGCAACAGACTGCGACGACGACCGAATGGACGTGCACCCCGCGGCCGTCGAGTTTTGCGACGATGTGGACGTCGACGAAGATTGCAACGGTGTCGCCGACGACGACGATGTCGCGTCAGAAGGCGGCACGCCGTGGTTCACGGACTCGGACGCCGATGGGTTTGGTGACCCGACGACGCTCGTCATCGCGTGTGATCCGGCCTTTGACGAGGTCAAGGCGGCCACGGATTGCGATGACGCGCGCAGCGATGTGTCGCCGGTCGCAACTGAGTTTTGTGATGGTTCGAACACGGACGAGGACTGCGACGGGCTCGCGGATGACTCGGACGGATCCGCCCTAGGTCAAACCGCCTGGTACGCGGACTTCGATGTCGATGGTTTTGGCGCCGGTCTAGCGACATTGTCTTGCGACAGTCTCGGTGGCGTCGCCGTCAATACCGACTGCAACGATGCCCGCAACGACGTGTCCCCAGCCGGCACCGAGGTATGCGACGTTACCAACACCGATGAGGACTGCGACGCGCTTGCAGACGACCTCGACGTAGCGCCGGTAGGGGTCACTCCCTGGTACGCGGACGCGGATCTGGATGGGTACGGCGCTGGGGCAGCGGTTTGGACGTGCGACGCACTTGGCCGCGTGGCTACGGCGGACGATTGTGATGACGCTCGTGACGATGTGTCGCCGTCGGCCGCCGAGTTCTGCGATGTGGGCAACATGGATGAGGACTGCGACGGCCTGTCAGACGACGCGGACCCGTCCGCGAGTGGCCAGACCACTTGGTTCGTGGACGTAGACGGTGATGATTTTGGCGCAGGTCCCGGCTTCTCGGCTTGCGAAGCGGGAGACGCCGTTGCCAACGCGGAAGACTGCGACGACACGCTTGCACAAGTGTCTCCCGCAGGAACAGAAGTCTGCGACGTCGCTGACCTCGACGAGGATTGCGACGGTTCTTCGGACGACCTCGACATCGATGTGGTCGGGCAACAAGTCGTGTTCGCTGACCTAGATGCCGATGGATTTGGTGCGGGCGCGCCCTTGTCGACGTGCGACTTTGACGGCAAGCCGGCCCTGGCCAATGACTGCGACGACACACGTGACGACGTGTACCCTCATGCTGTCGAAATCGAGTGCGATGGTGTGGTGCAGGCCTGTGGCGGTCGCGACGCGGACGTCGTGTTCCCAGGCGACGCCCCGTCGCTCACCGTGGCCATCGAGATGGCGGCCGTCGGTGACACCGTGTGTGTCGGTGCGGGCACCTGGCCCGCCTCCAACGCCACAGTGGCAGCGGACCACGTTTCGGTCCGCAGCGTAGGCGGGTCTGACGTCACGAGAATTGAGGCGGCGATGGGAACCACCGCCATTTTGGTGGACAACCAAGCGGGGTTTAGCCTGGCCGGCTTCACCATCTCTGGAACCAACCGCAGCGCGGTCTTCGTGGACAATGTGGACAACGTGGCAATCAGCGACGTCACATTTGTCGACACGGTCACGACGGAACGCGGCGGGGGCCTTCGTGTGACGTACAGTGGCGACGTGAGCATCGTGGGCAGCGCGTTTGTCGGCAACCAAGCCTCCCAAGGCGGGGGCCTGGTTGTGTCCGACGTCAGCTCCGTCAACATCGAGGACTGCTGGTTCGAGGGCAACGTCGCTACGGAAGAAGGGGGTGGGTTGTTCGCCGATGAGAGTCTCGACCTGCTGGTCGCGAATTCGACGTTCGTCGGCAACTCCGCTGACCTTGGCGGCGGGGCCTGGGTGGTCGAGAGTGGGACGTTGGTCGTCGATACGACCTTTGAAGGCAACGCCGCTTTGGAGTCTGGCGGTGGCCTCGGCGTTGACTTCACGGCCGCGGCTCAGGTGGTGCGAGCGACGTTCGTAGGCAACACGGCCTATGCGGGTGCCGGTTTTCACAGCCGGTACGACGTGGACACCTCCGTGTCCGAGTCCAGCTTTGTCTCCAACGTGAGTACCGAGGCGGGAGGTGCGTTGGCGGCCTTGGACAGCGTGCGCCTTCATGTGGCGGGTTGTGACCTGAGCGACAATGCCGCGAACTTTGGCGGCGGTGTGTACTTGTTGAACACCGAAGACGCTTCGATCGCCACCAGCCTGATCGAGGCGAATACTGCGGAAAGCGGCGGTGGCCTATTCGCCCTCAACGCGGATGCCCTCACGGTGGCCGGATGCGAGCTGCGAAACAACAGCGCGTTTCTTGGAGGCGGCGTGTACGTGGAGCTGATGACCGGGACTACGACCGTATCCGGCGGCCTGATTGAGGGCAACATGGCTACTTCGAATGGCGGTGGCCTCTTTGCTTACGAGGTCTCGACGCTCGCGTTGGAGGAACAAAAGATCAGCGGGAACGATTCGGGAGGCATGGGAGGCGGCGTGTACGCAGTGTCGACGGGGATTGTCGCCACAGACTCTGCGATTACGCTGAACTCGGCGGTGTCTGTTGGCGGAGGCGTTCGCCTTCTGTTCGGCACCTGGACCAGCGTAGGCACCGTCTTAGACGACAACCTTCCCGATCAGTTGTCCTGTGTGCTCTCCGTCGGTTGCATTTGAATGTAAACGGTTCGCGACGCACACTCGATGCGCCACCTCAGGCCCTACGGCCGAGGTGGCGCAGCTGCGTTCGGAGTAGAGCACCCCTGGAGGCGACATGCCCTCACCGAACTACTGGGACTACCTCCGGCTCGACGGGCTGCTGACCTTACAGGGCGGATTGGAAAAAGACGAGGCCTCGTTACTTCCGGACGAGCTGCACTTTATCGTGGTGCACCAGGTCTACGAGCTCTGGTTCAAGCTGGCGTTGAGGGAGATGCGGCTTGCACGAGACGCCCTCGGAAGAGAGCGGGTCGACGAGTCCGCGATTCCAGAGGTCTGCCACCACCTGGATCGGGTCAACTGCCTGCTTCGGCTTGCGGTCCAGCAGTTCGAACTCGTCGAAACACTGACCCCACAGGACTTTCTCGCGTTTCGCGACAAGCTGTTTCCCGCGAGCGGTTTTCAGAGTTTTCAAATGAGAGAACTTGAAATTCTGATGGGCCTGAAAGATTCCGATCGAGTCAAGCTCGGCGGAACGGACATCTTCACGCATCTGGAGCGGCAGACCCAGGACACACCAGCGGGGCGCATGGCCATGGACCGCATCGCGGCGGTGCGGGCGGAACGAACGCTGCACGATGTGCTCGACGACTGGCTCTACCGAACGCCGATTGACGGAAGTCAGCCGTCGCTTCCGGACGACGAAAGCGCTGTCGCGACCTTTGTAGAAAGGTGGATTGGCGCCTCGGACGACTACCTCAACCACACGGAAGCCAAGGTTCTCGGTGTGGGGCTGAAGGACCCGAGCTTGGCAGCGCGATTCGAGGGCGCGCGACGGTCCGCAAGGTTGTTTCTCGATGGGGACGGTGAGCCGGAGGATGGCCGGGCCCGGCGCAGGCGAATTCGAGCTGCGGTGCTGTTCATCGAGTCCTATCGATCCTTGCCCCTGCTCGCTTGGCCGCGGAGACTGCTGGATGGCCTTGTCGAAATGGAAGAGCAGATCGTGCTTTGGCGCCATCGCCACGCTCGAATGGTTGAGCGCGTCATCGGTCGACGGGTGGGCACTGGGGGCTCGGGCGGCGTCGAATACCTTGACCGCACCGCGGCTTACCGCGTCTTCGGAGACTTGTGGACCGTACGGACACTCCTACTGCCGCCGGATCAGAACCCAGCGCTACGGCGCGCCTCCGGGTACGGCTTTTCGGCGACCTGATGGACCCCAGAGAACGGCGGCTGTGGGCCCACCTGACGGGCCTCGTTTTCGAGGCACTCGTGCTTGCGGGCCTGTGGTTGCTTGCGGTGCTGTTCAGGAGTCACTGGAACGCCGTGTGGCCATTTGACTGGTTGCCCAGCGTCGTGGTGTTCGCGGAGGTCGATGCCTGGCGGAGCCTGCCGTACGGGCTCGTGGTGGTGCCGACGTGGGTGGCTGTACGCGCCGTTTGGCCTGTGTCGGACCCCGACCGCAACTCGTGGAGGCGCGCGCTCGGTGCAGGGGCGCTTGCGACACTCGTCAGCCTCGCGGGATGGACGCTGTTTCGCGCGGACCCGATGTCTAGGACACTGCTCCTCGGGTACGGGCTCGTCGCCTGCCCGGTCTTTGTTGCCGGTGACTGGGTTCGCCGCCTCCGAAGGCGAGGCGGTGGAACGGCGAGGATCGTGGCGATCGGCCCCTCGGAACAGGTCGACGACGCCGTGACCCGGTGGGGGGGAGATTTCGGCGGGACGCCGCAAGTGTTGGTCCGTTTGGACGCGGAGGACCCGTCTCTCGCCTCTTGGGTGGCGTCCGACGGTGTAGACCATGTGTTGGTGACCGGCGTTCGTGACGTCGCGGGTGTTGTTGCCGTGGCCGACGAGGTGGGCGTGCCCGTGATCCTGGACGCCAACTTCGGGGCGTTGCCAACCGACCGCGTTTGGGCTGAGCGCCGAAACGGCTTGGTGGTTCTTCGAATCGGCGCCGCTACGCTCGGAGCGAGTCTCGTGGCGAAGCGGTTGGTAGACATCGTTGGCGCGACCGTGCTTCTATGCCTCTCGGCGCCCATCTTGGCGGGTGCCGCGGTGGCCATCCGGCTCGGCGACGGAGGACCGGTGCTTTTCCAACAAACGCGGATGGGTAAATCTGGGCGTCCTTTTGTGCTCTACAAGCTACGAACCATGGGCGCCGACGCCGAGGATTTTAGGTCTGCCCTGCAGCCTCGAAATGAGGCTGACGGTCCCGTCTTTAAGCTCCGCGACGATCCACGCGTGACCAAAGTCGGACGCTGGCTTCGCCATTCTTCAATCGACGAACTTCCGCAACTCGTCAACGTGCTCCGAGGGGAGATGAGTCTCGTGGGCCCGCGACCGCCGTTGCCGGAAGAAGTCGCTCGATACTTGCGGCCGTGGCGGAGGCGCTTGTCGATGCGACCCGGGATCACAGGACCTTGGCAGGTCGCAGGTCGCAGTGACCTGGACTTCGCGACATGGATGCGGCTGGACCTCGAATATGTCGACCGGTGGAACCTGTGTACCGACGCGATGTTGCTCGTGCGCACCGTGCCTGCGGTGTGGCGGGGCGCGGGGGCCCGGTAGTCGGCGCGGACTACAAGTCCATCACGGTGATGCCCCGAGCGGCCTGTCCGGGGTGGGATGTCCACTCCGACTCGACCCGGAGAACGCCTCGGGGGCACACGTGTGCGCACATTCCGCACCCAACACAACCGGCGCGGGTGAACGAAGTGTTGGCCATCGCGTAGGCGCGTACGTCGATGCCCATTTCGCAGTAGGTCGAACAGTTTCCGCAGGAAATGCACAGGTCTTTTTGAACGCGAACCCGGAAGCGGCCGGCCCGTTGGCTCAGGCCCAATAGCGCCGCCATAGGGCAAAAGTACCGACACCACACCCGAGGTCCCAGGATTGGGTACAGCCCAGTTCCCGCCACGCCCGCCAGCACGGAACCTACGGCAAAGCCCCAAGCGCCTTGGACCGACCCGGCAAGCCCCAACCAAGCGGGCTCCTTGTAGCCGAGGAGTTGGCCTACGGTCACGACGGCGGTGGTCGTCAACGCCAATGCGAGCAATGAATGAATTGCCACCTTTTCGAATCGCCAGGCCCTGTCCGAGCGGTCGGACAGGTGTCGCCAAGGATCCCCAAAGGTATTCGCGAGCGCGCCGCACCCGCAGACCCAACTGCAGTACCACCGTTTCCCCCACAAGACGGAGATTCCAGGTGCCAATACGAATGCGCCAAACACTGACCACAGTGCGAGGTAAGGAGGCCATCCCTGCAGGGTGTGTGGGTACAGGGATTCGATTTTGAGGGGCCAGAAGTAGCTGAAATAGAATTCCGGCTGGCCGAGGAGAGGCATGATGTGCGGTACGGCAAACCCCAACGTGGCCTGAATGCCGACGTTGACGCCGATGCGAATGCGCTGGTAGCGCGAATTGCCGTGGCGACGCAGCGCCCAGATCCCGCCGAAACCGATAGCCAACGTGTACAATGCGCCGTACAGCGACCATTTATTGGCCATACCCACGGAATTGGCGAGTGGTGTGAGCCACTCACTCCAATAAAGCACGGAGTAAAAACCGATCAGGAGGAAGGACAGCACCCATGCCCAAAGTCCTCGGTTTTGCCAAGCGACACGGTACGTGTCGAACAACCCTTTCTGAGCTTGCAAGTCCATTCAGCTTCCCTCCGTCCAGGCAGGAACCCATTCTGTGTCGAAAGATGCGGCGCGCAGGTGCGTTCGGACCCAAGTCAGGCTCCGCCCCTCTTCAATCCAGCGAACGAAGGTGCTGACTTCCCACCGGCGACCGAGCGACGACAGGCCGGTGACGCGGCTGTCTGGATCTGTGTGGATGCGCAAAAGGCTTCGGACTGCGCCTCGCTCCTGGTGGCGCCACGCCGGTGTGCCCTCACAGTTTCCGGCGGTCATATACTCGACGTCCATGAGTTTGGCTGCGTTGTACGCGACACCACGCCGGTAGACGGCGCGGCGATCCCCGGCGAGCGCGCGCCCAGCGGCGCGTCCTTGGTCGCGACCCGTGTACCACAACAACTCCGGCCGATGTTTCCCGTCGGGCTGCGGAACCGCGGCACAATCGCCAGCGGCGAACACGTTCGGAGCGCTGGTCCGAAGGCCCTCGTCGACGCGGATGCCGCCGGACGCCTCATCGAGGTCGATGGTGCCCGCCAGCCAGGCGGTGTTGGGGCGTACGCCGATGGCGACGATGCACAGGTCGCAGGGGATGGACCCCGCGTCCGTTTCAATGCCCTGAATGCCTTCTTCGTTGGCCGTAATGCTGCTGACGTTGCTTTGCGTTCGAACGTCCACGCCGTGCTCACGCAACCGATGCACGATCCACTTGGACTCGGTCTCGTCGAGGGCGATCGGCCAAAACGCGTCGTCCCGCAGGAGAAAGACCGGGCGCCTTTTGGCCGCCAGAAGTGTTTCCACGACTTCGATTCCGATGAGCCCGCCGCCGATCACCACTGGAGACTCGGCCCGTCCACCACGCACTTCTCGACGGCGGTACGGGGTATCCTTAGTTCCGAGAGGAGGAAATCTCGGAGCATCACCATGAAGTTCGCCCGCAAGCCAGTCGAGATCTTGCGCGGTAACGAAGGTGCCTACCCCTCGCGCGTCCGCACCGGGCCAAGGGGGCGATCGGGCCACGGAACCCGTGGCCAACACAAGCCGATCGAAGGGTACGGTAGTGCCGTCATGGAGGCCAACCACGTGGTTTCCCAACGATTTGACCCGCGCTCTGAGGAAGCGGATGGAAGCGCCGGGGAACAAATCCGGGGCCCACGGTGAGATTCCACCAGCGTCTAATTGGCCGCACAGCACATACATCAACGCCGTGCGAGAGATCGGTCGCTCGGTTTCTTCCGAAATAATTGTAATTTCGGCCTCGGCATCGCGACGCCGGGCTTCGAGTGCTGCCTCAACGCCCGCGGGTCCGGTGCCGACGATGACCCAACGCTTCACTGAAGAGCCTCACCGCTTGGCTGGCCGCCCTGTGTGACGTGCCAACGGTACCCACCACCAACCTCGAAGGATTCCACGGTGCCTACTGCGTCGGGCCACCGCACTTTCACCGTCGCCGAACACGCGGTACCGAGCCCGGCGTGAACGACCAGATCGTCCTGGGCACCCCATTGCCCGTGCCCGCCGCCCACATCTCGTATTTGCGTGATTCCCGCGGCAGTGATCCATACGCGTGCGCCGACCGCCGCGCGGTTCGTCTCACCCGAGCCAATCAAGTGAATCTGAACGAAATTCCCAGCCTGCCCAAAAACATTCTCGAATAGCCTCACGTGGGCGTTGGCGTAACAATCGTCATAACACCGCGCGACGCTATGCCCGAGCACGACGTCGAGGTCCCCGTCGCGGTCGAAGTCCGCGATCGCGCTCCCGTGACTTCGAACGTGATCGATGCCCACCTTTTTGGGCACCGCGACGAAATGCCTTGGCGAATCTTGTTTCCACAGAAGTGCCCGTGTGCCGGGATAGTCTGAGGAGCCGACGAAGACGTCGAGCCAACCGTCGTTGTCAAAGTCGAAGAGGCTACCCGTGATATCGCCATCGTTCCAATACTCTTCCTCCTGATCGCGAAGGAGGCCTGTTGCCTCGTTCCCAGGTCGGTCGAATTGCACGTTGGGCGTCCCGGTATTGAATAATAGCTCGCTCGGGTCGCTAGACGTTCCGACATCCCAATGAACGATTTCGGTAGTCAACAAATCGACGGCTCCGTCGTTGTCGACGTCGCCGCACATCGTAGCGCCGCTGTTCCCGCCAAGTCTATAGGGCTCACGGTCGCTCGGGTGGCTCCACCGAAAGGCATCGTCATCTGTGGTGCATATAATTGCAGGCGCCGGAACACCGGCGCAGTCTGTATCGGTGGGGTGGAGTTGGCACCAGCACCGCGCGGATTCGTTGTCCGTCCAGTCTACGCGTGGGTCGAAGGCGTATCCGCTCAGGACGCTTCGGTTTTCGAACTTGCCGGCGCCGTCGTTCTGAAAAAGGAGATTGGGAGCCCTACCGTAGCTGGAAACCAACAACTCGGCTGCGCCGTCGTCGTTTAGATCGCAGGCGGCTGCACTCCAAGTGACAGCGTGACTTAGGCCAGCATTGATGATTTCGGTCTGAATCCAATCCTCGGTCTCCAAATTCGATTTCTTGGTTGCATTGAAGAAGCGTCCTGATCCATCGCCTGAATACAAGGAGCTTTGTCGATATGCATCGCCAACAGGGTATTGGCCCGACCATAGGTCGACGAACCCATCGCGGTCAGCGTCGACAAATGAAACACCGAAAGGATTGTCGTCCGAATCGTCGCGAAGGTCGCCGCCGTTTGGGGCAAGCAGGAACGTCCCATCGCCTTGGTTGAGCATGATTTCGCTGGTTTCGGTCTCGGTAGTCCCGGCATCGGGGAGGCCTGTGAAGACGTCGAGGTCGCCGTCGTTGTCCACATCCGCCCACGCCCAGACCGGACCAGGCCGAGAAAGGAGTTTGTCGCCGTCGCGACGGACGACGATTCCGCTCGAAAGGGTGACGTCTTCGAATTTGCCGTTGCCGTCGTTCTTCAGCAACCAAGTGTTACGTATGCCGTCGGCCCAGATGTCCGCGGTCGTGCCTTTTCGAACCGCCAAGTCGGTCCACCCGTCGCCGTCAAAATCCACGGCTTCGATTCGAACACCATCGGCGCCGAGCGAATCTAAGCCCCAGGACGAGGATTTGTCGACGAAGGCCTCGGTTCCTTCGGTCCACGACGTTCCGTCCTGGCAGATCGAGGGTAACGACTTCGATTCGTCGGGCGTGTCCCTGGCAAACAACCCACAACCCGACAAAAGCAAAAGCGTCATGGGGGTCCTTAACGCGCCAACTCAGGCCGGTAACGCCCAGGACTCGCCCATAGCGAGGCGCAACCCGCTCCGGGCGCGATGCAACAGGACACGTTGGTTGACTTCGCTTACGGCGAGTTCGCAACAGAGGTCGTGCGCGCTACACTCTTCGAGGTCGCGACGTTCGACGACGCGCCGCTGCCGCTCCGGCAACGACTTCAAGGCCGTGCCCAACGCACGCGCGGCTTCACCCCTCAGCAGGGCGCGTTCCGGGTCGTCCGTTCGAGAGACGCTCCACGGCTGGGCCTGTTCCGGGGTGGTCGGCGCCGCCGGGCCCAAGGCCGCGAAGGGGAGGACTCTGGCGTCGCGCGCACCACGCGTTCGTGCACGGTTGACCAGGATTCGGAGCAACCACGTTCGAGCCGAGCACCGACCCTGAAACCGGCCGAAGCCCGTCCACGCCGCCAACCACGTGTCTTGCACAACCTCCTCGGCGACGTCGTCGCTACGAACGTACCGGCGTGCCGTTCGAAGTAACTCCGGCCCTAGGCGTCGCACGACGTAGGTCAGCGAGGCCGATTCGCCTTTGAATGCGGACAGCAGTTGTCGTTCCAATGGCATCTCAGGTCCTCCGCCTGTCCTACGCCGACGTGGCGAAACGGTTACAAGTGACACACGCAAGGGGCGACAAATGCCGAAAGGTCAACAGGGTCAGGGTGCATCCAACAAGCCGAAGCTTTCTGTGAAGGATCGGGCTGACGCCAAGAAAGCAAAGGCGGAGAAGAAGAAGGCGAGCTGACGCGCCTGCGCCTGGCGGCGAGGGGCAGGACTTTTTGGCCCTTGGCCGCGAACGGAGCGCCATGGGGTATTCGAAAAGTCGGCCTTGGCCCGTGGGTCACATTTCCGTGCGCTTACAGATTCGGTATTGCGGTTGAAAGGAGCCAACTGACACCGTAAAACAGTGCATGGCAACGTTGGTAGACGGCGACGGGACGGAAATCATGCTCCGGCCAGACACCTTGGTGGGCCGGAGCCGCCGCTGCGATGTGCGTTTCAAGGAGGACGACTGGGTCTCCAGTGAACATGCGAAGATCCACTTTCGTGGGCGTGGGTGGTGGATCAAAGACCTGGGCTCTCGCAACGGAACCACGCTGGGTACGGATGTGCTCCTTCCCGGGCATGAAGCGCCACTGGCCTTGGGCACGGTGGTGCGATTCGGGGGTCGCGGCCCGATGTGGACCCTGGTGGACGATGGGCCGCCCCTTTCATTGGCCATGCGGAAGCACGACAAGTTGGTCGTTCATGCGGAGGACGAAATCCTCGCCCTGCCGACGATGGGCGAGCCCGAAGTCGTCATGTACCGTACAGGGATGGGCGAGTGGCATATGGACGTGCTCCAGAGCGTGGGCGAGATGCAGGTCATCCACGATGGGGATGTCATCAGGGTCGCGGGGGAAGACTGGTGCCTGCAGCTTGTGGACGATGCGCATGGCGTGCGTCGGACCATGGGGGCCGTTGACCCAACCAGCGCCAAGATCCGCCTTCTTGCGTCCCCAGACGGAGAAACGATCACCTGTTCTCTCATCGAGCCGAAGGAGGTATTCCTAGGCTCAAACGTGCATCATCACCTGCTGATGGCGCTGGCCGTGGCCCGGCAGCGAGATGAGTTCCTGCCAGAGCAGGAGCAGGGGTGGCGCGACTTTCGGTACCTCTCTCGGGAACTCGGCGGTTGGACGAACAACGCGATGAATGTTGCGCTCTATCGAGCAAGGAGACAATTTGCGTCGATCGGTGCGATCGACAGCGCTAGCGTCGTCGAGAGGCTCCCGGGAACCGGCTTGATTCGGTTGGGGATCAGGTTCGAAATCATCGAACGCAAGGACTAGCAAGCCTCGGGGAAAAGGGCGGACCGGTCACCGGCATGCCGGTGAACGAGGTCGCCCGGTGACCATCGTCGCGAGCGAACGATTCGCCCGCCGGACGAGAAGCGACAAGCGTAGTAGATGGGCATTTCCCCGAGGGTTGCTAGCAGCCTGTCGGAGATAGCGGTTCCGCCGAGACGAACTTGCTCGTTTCGGCAGAGAGCGGTGAGCACCGTCGCGAGGGAGGTGAGGCCGCCGCCGGACGAGGAACGGGGTGCAACCCGAGGGAAGGCGTGCTTGACGCACTCCGACCGAGGGTGGGGTCCCCGTGACGAAGTCCCGCAGATGGCAT
>CAMASI010000037.1 GCA_945861065.1 Klebsiella pneumoniae
GTCGGCGTGCGTCAAGCACGCCTTCCCTCGGGTTGCACCCCGTTCCTCGTCCGGCGGCGGCCTCACCTCCCTCGCGACGGTGCTCACCGCTCTCTGCCGAAACGAGCAAGCTCGTCTCGGCGGAACCGCTATCTCCGACAGGCTGCTAGTGGCCGCTCTAGGCCTCGCTGGATTCTAAGGCAACCAACGCTGAGCGAGCGACCTGACCGACAAGTGACCAATCGTCTTGGCGCGGGCTGACGTCAGACGCGGACCGATCCAACGATTCTTCTAGCGGCTGCAGTGCGGCGCGGAGTTGCGTCCAGCGGTCGCCCGGAAGCCCGTTGGCGAGGCCGGAATTGAGCGTGGAGTCGAGCCGATCAAGCAGTAGGGTCAACGCGGCCCGTGCATCGTCTCCTGCTGGGCTCTCGATTCGCCTGAGGGCACTGCGCGCGAGCACGCTGACGCGATCGATGGCGCGGGCGCCTTTGAGCGCCAGGCGCATCGGTGTGGTGACTTGGGACCGGTGTTCGGGCCGGCAACAGAGTGCCTCGTCCGGGTCTGCCAACGCCATGAGCCGGCCTAGGTCGCGACTCTTCCGCCATGCGCGGGACAGGGATCGGGCCGGGCTCTCTCCACGTTCTACCTGACGAGCGACGGGTTGCAGGTATCGTTGGTCGTCAGGACGACTGGTTGGAATCGCAGCTTCGGCAATATCTACCAGATCTTCTGCCCAACTGGCCAGGGTTCGGCCACCTACGAGGCCGCGAAGTCCGTCTCGACAGGCGATGTCGAACCGCTCGACAATGGTTCCCTCGGTCGAAAAGCGGTCCGCAAGTTCGGTGGCGCGGTCTCGAGCGGTTGGTTCATACAGAAGCGTCCGCCAAAGGGCACACATCGACACCGCGAGCGGGAGCGGGACGCAGTCGGCGCCACGAATCTCAATGGTGCGTTTGACCCGCACTTCCGGGAAAACGCTCGTCGTGTGGAGGTCCCAGTCCTCCCACGTGGGGGGTGAACCCGAAGCCATCCACTCGCGAAAAGTCCCTTGTCCTTCGATCAGCGCACCGTTGGGGTCGCGCCTGAACAACAAAGGGCGGTCGATCAGCCAGTCTACCCACCGCTCAAATGAAAAGTTCGTGGCCGCGTCGGGCATGCCGGTGCGGGCAGGGTCGGTGCGCGTCCAGATGTGGCCACGGTACGACATGAAACCCGTCGTTTGCCCCTCTGACAACGGCGAATGGGCGAAGATGGCCGTAGTGAGCGGACCCAGGGCTGTCGCGAGGCACACTTTGGCGATGCAGTCTGCTTCGTCGGACCAATCGTAGTTCGCCTGCACGGCCGCAGTGCCGCGCATCATGTGGTGCGCGAGCGGACCCGAGCGACCCAGGTGGTCGCGCATGATCCGATAGCGCCGCTTGGGTACTTGTTCGATGCTCGCGACCGACGCGAACGGCGTGAAGCCCATGGCCACCTGACGGTAGCCCGTGTCTGAAAGGGCCTCGGCCAGTTCTCGGCTGTAAGACGCAGCTTCGTCGGCTATTTCCGGCATGGTGCGAGCGGGTGTTCCGCTCAACTCGATTTGGTTGCCAGGCTCCAGGGTGACGGTGGCGCGGCCTCGACGAAGCGCAATCAGGTTGTCGCCTTCGTAGGTACGCTCCCATCCACCTGCGTTTGCGACTCGGTCGAGCAATTTTCCGACGCCGTTCGGGCCGCTGTACCGCATCGGAGCGCCCTCGGCGCTCAGTAGGTGCTGCTCGTATTCAATGCCTACAAGCCAGTCAGCCCGAGGCCGACCAGCCGCATGGAGGCGCGCCACGGCAGACTCACGCGAGAACACAAGGTCGGTCATGCCTCCGTCTAACACTGGCTGGGACGCGAGACCGGCGCTAGGCTGGGGGCAGGTGCCCTGATGTGGAGCGCAGCGCTATTTGCTTGTATTCCCCGGCTCCAGACCCATGGCGGTGTGGACGTGTTCGCACCCGGTGAGGGATTTGGCGTGGACGACGTGGCGCCGGACTTCACTCTTGGGGACCAGAATGACATCACGCACAGCCTGAGTCAATACCGCGGAAGTGTCGTTCTGCTCGACGTCAGCACGATTTGGTGTGCCCCTTGCCAAGCGCTGGCGGAATCCACCCAGGCCACCGCGGACAAGTTTAGAAACGAAGGCTTTGTGTACGTGACCATTCTGCAGGAGGACGTCGAGGGCGGCGACGTGGACTTGGCGGACCTCAATTTGTGGGGAGACACATTCGGGATTGTGGAACCCATTCTTGACGACAGTAAGGATCCTCGGAAGCTTGGTGCCGCGGTGGTGGACGGCGAGTTCCCAGCCGTTTTGGTGGTGGACCGCGACGGCATCGTCGTGAAGCGTGTGGAGACACCGAACGCCGCGTTGGTGGATGCTGCCGTGGAGGCCGCGCTCTGAGCGACCTCGCGGCGGATGTCTCCATCGTCGAGACGGTCGTATGGATCTCCCAGGCTGACTCGTTGTGCGCGGGCAGCCGGTTGGCCCCTGACCGTGTGTTGACCGCTTGGCACTGTGTGAGCGGCGCTGGACGGCCGGTCGTGACAACACAACAGGGCGCCGAGTCGCGCGCACAGGTGGTCGCCGCGCGACGTGCAGACGACCTAGCGGTTCTGGGGCTGCTCGATCCGCTGCCGGGCCCGTTCTTGGTGGTGGGTCCGGTGCCTGCGCAGGGCGATCCGATCACGGCTTGGGGGCATCCGTACGGGTTGTCCGTGCCGCATGGGTTTCTGGAAGGAACGCTGCGTTTCAGTCGGGTCGACGGAATCGTATCCGCGGTGGGCACCCGGGCGCTGCAACTGGACGCCGCGTTGGCGCCAGGCATGTCTGGCGGGCCCGTGGTGGACGCAGAGGGCCGTCTGGTGGGCGTCGTTTCCCGGCGCTTCGGAGGAGGCGGACCCGGCTTTGCGGGACGGGTCGATGACTTGCCGACGGACGGTGGGCGAGGACCGGGGCTGCATTTGAGCGCGGCGGCGGTGGGCTCCGTGCTCGACGACCCCGGCGACCCGTTGGCGGTCGGCGTGCGGGGAGAACTCGCGTTGGCGGACCGGATCGTGGTTTCCACGACGGCGGGTTTCGCGCCGTTGGCGCCTGTGTCGGCTGTTCGTTGGGACCGCGTCGATTGGACTGTCTTCGAAGGGGCGGCAGGGTTGAGGCAGGTGGTTGGTCGAGGCGGCGGCGCAATTCGGCTGGACGCTTTTGGAGGCGCAGCCTGGGTTCAAACGACCGCCGCCGACAAGGCATTGAGCGGGTCCTTTGTGACGTATTTGCTAGGGGGTGCCTGGACGACCCGATCGCTTCGCGTGGACGTCGCGTGGTTAGGGAGTCAGGACCTTCGGTTGACGGTTGGCCTGCGGTTACCGGCGCCTTCCGCGTTTTTCTGAACCGCTACGGTTCCTGCTTGGGGACCTCCTCTTTCAGGCGGACCGGCGTCTGCTGATCGGGCAGACGGGCGGCAACGTTGGCATAAAATGCACGGATTTGGGCCATATCCGCGTCGAGATCGCCAGTGGGATGAAAGGGTTCGGACAGAAATGCGCACTTGCGTGAGTAGTCGAGGGCCCCCATGACGATGGGGACGCCGGCGTCCCGCGCAATCCAGTAGAATCCGGACTTCCAGTTGCGGGCCTTCTTGCGGGTCCCCGACGGTGGCACAGCCAACCAAAGTTGTGGGGCCTCTCGGAGGCGCGCCGCGGCCTCGCCGACGAACCCGTGGGGTGCTCGCCGGTCGACCGGTACGCCGCCAAGCGCACGAAGGAATGCGCCCCAACCGGGGACCCTGAACAGCGTGTGTTTGCCGACCCAGGAGAGCCGGAGCCGGAGCACCCAAGACGCGGCCAACATGAAAGGCAGGTCCCAGTTGCTCGTATGATGGGCTGCAATGAGCACGGCACGAGCGACTTCGGGTGCAGACCCCTCGACGCGCCAGCCCGCGGCCCACAACCACAGGGTTCCGACGAGCGCTTGAATTCGTCCCGAGCGCGGCGACAACGAACTCACGGCTCGGCGTCTTGCGCGGTGACCGAGCAGCTTGAGGGTAGGAGCGCCAGCGAGCACCGAAAGGAGCGGGCTGCGGCGCCCGTGACTGAGGAGCGGAGCCAGCGACACCCCATCAACCTGCTCGGACGCCGCTCTAACCCGTGATTCACGGGTTCGGGAGCAGTCGCTGGTGGCGAGCCAGGAATGGGACTTGAACCCACGACCTGCTGATTACGAATCAGCTGCTCTACCAACTGAGCTATCCCGGCGACACGATCGGTTATCGGGCGAGTCACGGCCCGTCAATGACCTCCGACGGCCGCGTGGGCTGCATGCTGGCCGTTTTTTACTCATTGTGGTGTTCGATGGCGCTGGCCGCCGAGCCCATCTTTCTCCCCGATTTTACCTTCGAACGCGATGAAGACTTTCAAGTCGCCGTCATGCTCGATGGCCTTGTGAAAGAGCGGTTGCTCAAGGACGGCCATGTGGTCCTTACGAGCGCTGTGGTGGCGCCCGTCACGGGAGAAGAGTTGGTGACGCGGTGCGCGTTGCAGCCGGGCTGCCCGGTGGACGTGTTGCCGCGAATCCCAGCAACGGTGGCAGTCGTCGTCCGTGTGTCAAGAGCCGGGACCACGCTCGTGGGACACTTCGAGGTGTACCGCAAAGGGGACGAAAGGCCGGTCGATGCACGAGAGGTTCCAATTGCTCCCGGCAGCGAGCATGTGTTTGCGCATGAGGTCGCACTGGCGTTGACCATGGCGCTGCAGGATGTGCCTCCCGCTACGCCACAAGATTTGATTGCGGCAGCCCGTTTGATTGCTGGGCTGACGGTCGGTGCGACCCCCGTCTTGGAACCGGAAACGCTGGACGAGGACCCAGGTCCCATCATCGTTGAGGACCTCGACGACACAACGATTTCGGAGCGCGGGACGGCGGTTCGCGACCTGTACAAGCTGCCTGAAGGGGTGCAGCCGCGGCACCTTGTGGGAGCCAAGAAGAGCTACGAGGCATCTGGATTAGACGCTCGGGACTGGATTTTCAGGGAAACGCCGCATGGCGGCCGAGTGGTCGTAGACATCCGAGTTGGCCTCGGAATGGGCGACGTGGACCGCGAAGCGGACACGCGCGTCGAATTGCGCGGCGCCACGACAACCAGCCAATGGTACCAAGAAGGCCCAACGAACTCCCGCAGAGTGCAGGGAGGGTTGTTTATCGGGTACGCTCCCAGCGCATACTTTGACTTCGGTGCGCTCGTGTCCCTGCAATACAGCGGGCGAACGATTACGACCGGGTATGCCAAAATCGACGAAGCAGGCGAGTTGGTCGACTCTGCAGTGTCGCCGGAAGGTAAGACGGAAGCGGTGTCGTTGGATTTCACGCCCCGCGCCCGATTGTACGTTGTACCGACCGGCCCTGCGAAACCGTTTTTGTACGCCGGGCCGGATTTTGTGTACTTCAGCCGCTACCACATCGAACAGCCGGCGACGTTTGAGTATGAGAACCCTCCAGGCGGATGGATTCCTGGCGTCAGTGGTGGCGGCGGGCTGATGATCGACCCCAGCCCCCTGTTCGGGATTTACTTTGAGGGCGGATATATGCGTCATTTCGGCAGTCGGGCGGCACCCGTGGCTGCCGGGACCTGGACGTATGCAATTCCCGAGATGCCCGTCCCTCGGTACGGAACTGCGTCCGTGCTGGGCGGGGCACAGTTTCGATTGTGATCGGCCCGAAAGGGCAACCGGCAAAACCCTCGATCCTGCAGTTCCCCTTCGTTTGGGTGGGCCAGGGGGTCCGGGCCTTTGCCGAAGAATTGGGCCGAATCGTCAGTTTGCTTGGACAGACAGCGCTTAATATGTTCCAGCGTCCGGTTCGTTGGCGCGAGACCCTTCAAATGATCGGCTTTATCGGGGTTCAAAGTCTGCCCATCATCCTACTGTCTGCGGTGTTCACGGGAGGCGTATTTACCGTGGAGAGTGACGAGGCGTTTCGGCTGTTTGGCGCGCAGGGGCTTGTCGGTGGGACCGTCGGCGTTGCCCTGACTCGGGAATTGTCACCGACACTGACTGGCTTGCTCGTTGCGGGCCGGGCAGGGTCCGCCTTGGCCGCTGAAATCGGGAGTATGCGCGTATCGGAACAAATCGACGCCATGTACGCGATGGCCGTCGACCCCGTGAATTACTTGGTGAAGCCGCGTGTGGTTGCAGCGGTGATCGCAGTCCCTTTGCTCACCGCGTGTTTCGACTTGTTCGGAATCGGCGGCAGTTACCTCGTCGCCATTCATGTGTTGCATCTTTCGCCGCCCGAATTCATGGTGCGGCTCGAGGATTGGGTAGATTGGGCGGACATCCGCGCAGGCCTCGTCAAAGCAGTTGTGTTCGGCGCGATCATCGGGGTGGTGGCCTGTTCGAAGGGTTTTCATACCTCCGGTGGGGCCGCGGGTGTGGGTCGCGCAACCACGAGCGCGGTGGTGGTTTCGTCCGTCGCGATTCTCGTCGCAAATTACTTTATTGCCTTGCTACTTCAAGGCCAGACGTGACGGTGGATGCCACGACAGGGCAGCCACCGGGAATCGTCTATGAGGATGTGTACAAGGCGTTTGGCAGTTTCGAGGTGTTGCGGGGCTTGAATCTCGTGGTTCCCAGAGGGCGAATCACGTTTCTGATCGGGCGCTCGGGCACCGGAAAATCGGTCACACTCAAGCACGTGCTAGGTCTGCTCCGTCCGGACCGTGGGCGGGTCATCGTGGGTGATGTCGACCTAGGCACCCTGTCCGAGCGGGCCCTTCGCCAAGTCCGGAACCGGTTCGGCATGGTTTTTCAACATGCAGCGCTATTTGACTCGATGGATGTTTTTGACAACGTGGCGTTCCCGCTGAGGGAACACACAAAAGCGACGGTGGTCCAGGTCGCGAACCGCGTCGACGAGTTGCTTGCTCAGGTCGGCTTGACGGGCGCCGAGCACAAACAGGTCAGTGAACTGTCCGGTGGCATGCGGAAGCGTGTGGGCCTTGCCCGCGCGCTCAGTCGAGACCCAGAATTCCTGCTCTACGACGAACCTACAACCGGTTTGGACCCCGTCTTGGCTGCCGCGATGGACCAACTCATTCTCGAGACGCAGGCGTCGCGGCCCGCGTTGACTAGCCTCATCATTTCTCATGACATGTCGGCGGTGTTCAGGATTGCCGACAAAGTGGCGATGCTCGTGGACGGTCGAATCCACGAAGAAGGCACGGCGGAGCAGTTTCGCAATTCCGCGGACCCGGTCACGCGTCAGTTTGTGACCGGATCGCTTCAGGGACCGATGCGGGTGTGAATAGAGGGCCGACGTTCGTTGAGTGTCATGTCGGCTTCGGATTTCAAAGTGGGCCTTTTCACGCTGTTCGGAATCGGCGTGATTGCGTTTGGCTGGGTTTGGTCTTCCGACGGATTGCGGCCTGGAGAGGAGGCCTACCGCGTATCGGTGCTCGTACCGTCCGCGGATGGCTTGTGGGAAGGAACGGCGGTGCGAATTGCCGGCGTGGAGGTCGGCGCCATCGAGGCGATCTCGGTCCAGGGTGGCGAGGCGCGCTTGGTGCTCGCTGTCCGATCTGAATGGCAACTTCCCACCGATACAGTCGCCAGCGTCAGGTCGGCCGGGATGCTGGGCGACCGGTACGTTGCCCTCGATCCGGGCGATCGACAGACGAAATTGAGCGATGGCGACGTCATCCGCCTAGGTTCGGCCCCTCCGGACCTGGATTCGATTCTGCGCAATGCCGAGGACATCTCCGACGACCTCGTTGCGACGGCCGATGTGCTTCGACAACTAGCGGAGGATCGCAACAACACGGACCACCTCGTGGCCACACTCGCCAACGTGGACGCCCTCACAGCCGCGCTAGCCGGCGTTGTTGAGCGCAACGATCGAGACGTGGACGCCATCGTGGGCGCTCTTCGTGGACTCTCAGAGAATCTTGAAGCCTTTACCGGAGACCTCGACCATCAGGTGGACGACGAAATGGCGTCGTTGAAGTCGGCGACGGACCGGCTGGACCTCGTGTTGGAAAACGTCGATGCGATTACTGGAAAAATCAACCGCGGCGAGGGCACGCTCGGCGCCCTCGTCAACGACTCGGCGATCGCCGACGACCTAGACGAAGCGCTGGTTTCTGCCACCGACCTGGTCCAAGGGTTCTCAGGGTTGCGGGCTGAGGTGTACTACCAGGGCCGATTGTACGCGGGCACGCAGCCGAAGGATCCGGCGTTTTTCTTTGGCAATCCAGTGACGCCCTCGGACGGCCCCGTCGGAGTCAACGGCGGCAACACCTTAGGCGTCTCGTTGTACCCGCAAGAAGACTTCTGGTGGACCTTCGAGGTCAACGATTATCCAGTGGGATCACTCACCAACGAGGAGCATTTCTTTCCTGAAACCGGAAGTGTGTACAACGAGTGGGTGCGCAAGGACAGCTATCGCTTCTCATTCTTGATGAACAAGCGTTGGTTTGACGTGGCCTTTCGACTTGGCATCCTCGAGGATGGCGGCGGCGCAGGGATCGCCGGCTTCCTCTGGCGGGATCGTTTGCGGCTTTCCGCGGATGTGTTCGACTTTGGTTGGGGCAGTTACCCAGCGCTTGAGTCGAGTGGGCTTCCCAATCTCCGCTTGGCGGCACGCGTAGAACCGGCGCGCCATCTGTGGTTCGAGGCCGGTGCGGAGCAGGTTCTTCTGGGCGCGCGTTACGGCTATGCGACCGGATTCGTTGGCGTGGGCTTCCATTTTGCGGACGACGACATCAAGCTCCTCGTGTCCTCTTTGCCTGTGGGCCCGTGAACCAACGGTGATGTCGCGTCGCGTGTCTGTCCGGCCGGGGCCACGCTCGTTAGGCCCGAGCGCGCTGCGGGGTAGCCGTGGGGAAGAAGACTAGAGACACGGACGCAGTGGCCGATTTTTTTGGCGACGGCGACTCAGATTGGATGAACGACGACCTCGACGAGGCGCCGGCTGTGCCTGCTCGGCTGCCGGACGAGCCGAGCCCTGACACGCCCGCGCCCTTCTTGCCCCGGCCCAGCCTGGGCAACGCACCGACGTTGGTGTTCTCGGCAGTTCCTACGCTTCCTCCGTCGCATGACGATGGTCCGAGCACCGAAGAAGCGCTTCCGCTGATGGTGAACGGCGAGCCGATGCCAAGACCGGCGGTAGCTGCGCCTCCGGAACCTGAGGTGGAAGTCGTAGCGACCCCGGTCGATACTCTGCCTCCCTTTGACGTGGTCGCCACGCCGGTCCTTCCGTTCGCGATGGCGGAAGACAGCGGAATGGCGCTGAGGCCATTGCCGGCGTCGGCAACGCCGCGGCCGGCCGAACCGCGAGAACGAACGTATCGAATGGCTTCGGATCCTCCGGAAGAGGCATTTGGCGATGCGATGGATGAGGACCACCAGCCCTCGCCTTTGATTCGCACGGCCGAGCCTGCGCCCGCGCGTATGCGCGTGGCGAATAGCCAGGACCCGAGGCGTTCTATCCGAACGCCGGTTCCCGAATCCATGGGCCGTCCGGCCGCGAAAGCCTGGGACGTCGGCGACACCGCGGGCAACTGGCGGGACGCGGCGACTGTATTGGTCTCAGAGGCCGCCCTCGCGGAACCCGACGTACGGGCGCGTTGGCTTGCTTCGGCTGCGCGAATTCACCACCTTCGACTGGGTGACCGGTACGCGGCAGAGGCCTTGTACCGGGACGCGATGACCCAGGGTTTGTCGGATTCGCCGACGCTTCGTGGCGCGGCGGACGTTGCGATCCTCCTTGGCCACCGAGGCGACGCTTCCGACCTTTTGGCCCGCCGTGGCCAAGATCTGTCAGGCGTCGAGCAGGCGGAAAACGATGTGGAGGCGTCGGCGCTCGCGTGGCGAAGCGGGAGACCCGGCGACGCACGGAGCCTCCTTGAACGCGCGCTTCTCGCCGACCCGGAAGACTGGCGCGCCGCCATGCTTTTGCGCGACCTCTGCGTGGAAATGGGCGATGGTCCCGCGCTGGCGCAAATTCAAGAGCGGATGGCAAACCTGTGCCCTGGACCCGTCGCTGCCGACGTTTGGGTGGATCGTGCGCGGTCCGCAGAGGTCGGCGGCCAACACAGCGAAGCTTCTGTTGCCTGGCGGAGAGCCGCCGAAGAACGGGCGGGCTTTGTGGCTCGTGCGGGGCGCCTGCGATTGCTGATGCGGGCCGAGGACCATGTAGGAATCGGGGAGTTCGCAGATGAGGCCGGCGAAACGCAGGCCGCGTTGTGGATGGTCGCGGGCGATGCGTGGCTGGCTGCGCGGCAACCGGACAAGGCGCTCGCTTCGTTTGACCGAGCCGTCGCGGCAGGTTTCCGAGTTGTAGCAGCGGAAGCGAGCGCGCTCAGGCTCGCCATTGACCCCTCCGCGCGCCAGGCCCATTTTGAGGCGGCATCGGCGACGGATCCACTGTCGGCCGTGCTGCTTGCCGGCATTCATGAGCTGGGCGGTCGTTTTGCGGACGCGGCGACTGCGTGGAAGACCGCGCGCAAGCTGGACGCCGATTGTGTACCCGGTTGGGAAGGAGAGGCGCGTTGCTTGAGGCGTTTGGGCGACGTTGCAGGCGCCACGGCGCATTGGCAGGAGCGAGTGGCTTCGGCGCGCGATGAAGCCGAGGCGCGTTTTCATTTGGCCGGTCTCGCCACGGGCGACGACGCGATTGCCGCGTGGACTGCATTGTCGTTGCAAGCCGGCGTCGTAGGCCAGGTGGCCCGCAGAAAACTGGTGGCCTGTTTGTTGGCCAGTGAGAGTCCCGAACGCGCCGGGGCGGAATGGGCGCAAGAACCGGCTGCGGCCGGCAACGCGGCGTGGCTGTTCGCAGCAGCGCGCGCAGGCCGCGTGGCCGGGGAAGCTGGGATCCGTTGGGCTGAGCAGGCGCTGGCCGCGGATCCAAGGTTCTTGCCGGCCTTGGACGTCTTGCGGCACGCCTGGGCCGAGTCGCCTACGCAGGCGGCCTCTGCAGCCTTGTCGAGCTCAGCCGTCGCGGACGTCGATCTGGCCGCAGCGCTGGCGTGGCTTGCGGCGGTGGATCTCGAAAACGTGGACACGAGTGCTGCGTTGGACGCTGGCCGAGCAGCGGCGTCGCTCCCGGGTTTCCCTGCCGCAACGGCGTGGGTGCGGGACCTCACGACGGATCCCGCGGAGGCCATTGCAGCCTGGCGAGCGTTGGCCGATCGTCAGGCGACAACGGAGCGTTGGGCGTGGTGTGCCTTGGCCGCAGCTTTGGTCGGAGACATTGTAGGTGCCGAGTCGGCTGCAGATGTAGAACGGGTACGGGCGCGCCTGCCGGGCCATGCCGCTGCAAATGCGTTGGCCCTGATGGTGGCCGCGCAGAACCGGGACGTCACGGCGCTCGCCGCGGCGCTCAATGCCGGCACAGGAGATTCTCCTGCAGACACCGGCGCCCGGCTGTTGCGCGGCGCTTTGTTGGAAGCCTTCGCGGGTCGGACCGAAGCCGCGGAATCTCGGTTGGGCGGAATGCTTCGTGTCGCCCGCGAAGGATTGCCGTTGGCGGAGGCTGCTCTCGTTGCAATGGCCTGGGGGTCCCACCAACTTGCATACGAGTTGGCCGTTGCGGGAGGCGCTGACGACGTCGATCTGGGTGACGTCGCCGACCTGTATTTGGCACGGCCTCTCGATGCGCTTCGGCACTATGAAGGGGCCGGGAATCGGCTCGACGCCTTGCTCGGACGGGTACGTTTGGCTTCGAATCGGCAAGATAGTGCCGCGAGGTCGGCCGCGATGCTGGAAATCGCTCAATGTGAGTCTGCCCCCGCGGCTGTGCGCAGCGCGTCGGCGATCAGCGCTGCAATGGCGCTGTCGGAATCCGGCGATCCGATGGCGCCTGAGGCCTGGGCGGTCGCGGCCCTGTGCCGTTCGCAGTCTCCGCTGGTTTTTGAGGCACGTTTAGCGATTGCCGTCGCGGACAAGAGTGGGGCAGATGTTCGGTCGCTTTATTCGACGTTTCGAAGCGACGACATTCAAGGTCTTGGCGAGGCGCTGGAGCGCGTAGGCGACGCTGAAGGTGCGGCAGAAACGACCCGCACCTTGTTGGCTGCAAGCCCTGGGCTCTCCGATACGCTTCCGCTGTTGCTGATCGCCGAGATTCAGCTCTCGTCGGCGGGCAATTGGCAGGGGGTCTTCGAAGCGTTGACCCGCAGAGGTGAAATTACCTGCGATGAGGCAGTCGCGGCGGACATCGATTCGCGTCGGCGTTGGGTGCTTCGAGAGAAGCTGGCAGACACGGAAGAAGCGTGGAATCTCTATCGGCGACTTCGTGATGAAGCACCGGAAGATCGCGAGGTCACCGAGGCGTTGGCGCGCATCGCGGCGGCCCGAGGGGAGACGGCGCTCGCCATTCGTTACTTGTCCGACCTCCTCCGTGTGTCGCGTGACCCAGCAGAGTGCGCGCGAATTCAGCGAAGGATCGGCGACGCTTGGCGCGACGCCGGCAACAACGCGGCCGCCCGTCAGGCGTGGCTAGACGCGTTGGACCACAAAGCGGACGATTGGGAGTCGCTGGCTGCGCTCAAAGCGCTTGCTGAGGCCGAAGGCGACCGAGCAGGCAAGGTTTCCGTCCTTCGGCGCGAAGCGATGTTGGTGGAAGGTCCCGAGCGCATCGAGCGGCTGCGGGCGATTGCGATTGCGGATGCGGAAGGCGCGGAACCGGCCGTCGCAATGGACGCTTGGCGTGCCTTGCTCGACGCCGCGCCCAATGACGAGGGGGCCCTGCGCGAGCTGATCAAACTTGCGGAGGCCACCGACGATCGGGCTTCGTTGATGGCGCATAGCGAAGCGCTGGGGATGGTTTTTCAACCCGGGGAAGAGCGGTCGGAGTGGCTTCGGAAAGCGGCCCGCCTTGCGCTCGAAAGCCATGACCGGGACGGCGCCCTTCGATTGCTTGAAGGTGCGCTCACCAGCAGCCCAACGGATGCTGTTTCGGCGTTGATTCTTGAAGAACAGTACCGAATCCGAGGGGATCAAGCAGCCGTCGCCCGGGTGTTGGACGTCGCGGTTCGTCATGCCTCGGGTCCACAACGCGTGGACGCGCTGTCTCGGCAGGCGCGATTTGACGTCGAGGTCCGACTTGATCGGGACGCGGGTGCGCGCGTGTACCGGCAGGTGCTCGAACTTGCGCCATTCGACGAGCCCGCGCTGAAATTCTTGGCCAGCTACCTGTATGACACGGGGAGAATGGACGAGGCCCTCGGCGTGTACGACGTGCTGGAACCGATGATGTCCCGCGAAGAGCCGGACGACTTCGACGGCCGAATCGAGATGACGAACTTCCTCTATCGGTACGGAGAATTGCTCCGCCGTGTGGGGCGTCTCGATGAGGCCATGATTCGGTTTGAACGCGCGTTGGGTCTCAACAGTGGCCACCTCGCAACGCTGGAGGCGGTAGCGCCTCTTTATGCAGACCGCGGTGACCTCGTCGCCTCCGAGAAGGCCTACCGGCAACTCCTCCAACTCATGGGTGGGCGAGGGGAACGCGCCAAGATTGCTGGGGCGTACACGCAACTTGGGATGGTGGAGCGGCGACTTGGTCACGACGACAAAGCGCTCAAACGCTTCGAAAAGGCGATTGACGTTTTCCCCAGCTATGCGCCGGCGCTCAAGGGTTTGGCCCTGATCCACGAGGGGCGAGGGGATTGGAGCAACGCATTGACCGTGTACAACGCCATCATCGGGGGTGCAGCGCGCACCCCGGAGGAGGTGGTGGACGCCTACATGACCAAGGGTCGCTTGCTGGATGAGCGGATGAGCCGCCCCGACAAAGCCCAGCAGCATTACGAACGAAGCTTGGAGTTCGAGGACAATCAACCCGTCGCTTACCTACGCCTCGCCGAACTTGCGATGCGGCGCGATGAATACGCGCAGGCCGGCCAATGGTGCGAGACGGCGCTGCATCTCAACGATCAGGTTGCCGTCGGAAAAGTGCGTGCCCTACTGCTGTTGGGTGTGGCCGCTGGCCTCACCATTAGCGAGAACGACGAGCAAGCGAAAAGCGCCATTGAAGAAGCGTTGGGGTTGGACCCCGCGATCTCTGAGAGTTTGGCCGATCCGCCGCTCAGTGACATCGAACGGCTTCGCCTGGCGATACACAGCCGGCTGCCTAAGTAACTACGCGTTCGTACCTGCGCGCGACCCGATGAAGGCGCCCACAGCAGCGGCGCTGCCAAGCAGCCACGCGAGGGTGCCGATCAGAGGCACAGCGGTCGCTGCCGTGACAATTGCGGCCCCAAGCAGAAATGAACGCCAAGTGGCCGGGTGGTCGGGCTGACCCCGAAGGCGGTCTCCCACGACGGTACACAACGCCACGCCGCCGAGCAGCCAGGCTGCCCCGAGTGCAACCCACACCAGGAGGCTCAACGGCGTGCCGAGGCCGAGGGTGATGAGCAGGAAGAGGAGCCCGAAGAGCCCCCACATCGAGCCTATGATGGCGCCCGTGACGGTACTGTCGACGGGTCGGCGCACGAGTTGTTTGCCGATCAGAACGATTCGCTGGGGGAATAGCGCAACGACGAGCACGCCGAGTGCTGCGAACGAAGCTGCCGCCAAGACTCGGTTGATCACGCCTCGGGCGAAGTTCATGACACCGTCGGCGTTTGCGATCGCGCCAAGCCCTTGGGGCCCGCCGGCGACGGCTGCCGGCAACTCGAGATCAACGCGGTCACCGTCGACCTTGCCGCCTGGGTGAACGGACACGCTGCCGCCGATGGCAACGACGGAGCCGTTCACGTGGGCGGTGGGGAAAACCACCACATCCCCGCCGATGGCCGTCGCGTCGCCCAGCACGGTGCCATGCACCTCCAAGTCGCCGCCGACGGCGAGCGCGTCGTCGACCACTTCGTGAATGTTTACGACCACGTCTGAGCCCCAGGACATCGTGCCAGACTCAGCGTTCTCCTCTGGGGTTGCGAGCGCGAGCGCGAATACCAGCGGCGTCATGGAAACCTCTTCCAGCTTTGACGTAGGGCCAACGACCCTGACAGGGCGGTTGCGACGAGGGCAAGGACGGAGAAGGGTCCGACCCACACCTGAAGGCTGTGCGCGACGGCAAGCACGCCACGTACCGTCGCGGTCAGGTCCGCAAGTCGCGACGGAAGCGCGAAACCGACGGCCACTGTGACCAGGACCAACAGGGTCAGGCTGATTCCCGTTTCAATCCACGTCGACGGGTTTGCCCGTGCGCGCGCGAGTGCTTGCGTCACGAGTTGAGAAGGTATCTCCGGGGCGGGATGTGCCCACGCGGCGTCCAACGGGTCTCGTCTTGTCAGGCGCGCTCGGCAGGCGGGGCAGCCGTCGAGATGGAGCGCCACCCCCTCCATGAGCTCGTCCTTGAGGGTGCCTTCCAGCCAGGCGCGGGTCGTACCGAGGTCCAGATGTTGGGTCATTCCGACACCCCTCGCAATCGAAGTCGGGCTGCAAGGTGCTGCCTCGCGCGAAAAATCCGGTTCATCACGGTTCCGAGTGGGACGTCCAGCGTGGCGGCAATCTCCACGTATTTGAGGTGTTCGTAATGGAAGAGAATGAGCACCTCCCGGTACAGGGCGGGAATTTCTGCGAGCGCCGCGCGGACGAGGACAGCGTCCCGTGCGGCGTCGACCTGTTCCAGGGCATTGGCCGAAGTGTCTGCGAGTTCTGACGGCGGATCTTCTCGCCACCGGCCGATGCGCCGAAGGTGGTCGAAACACGTGTTGCGGGCAATGGCGAAGACCCAAGAGAGGAGCGGGCGCGTTGGGTCGTAACGGTCAAAGGTGCGGACCAGTTTTACGAGGCTGTCCTGTGCTGCGTCGGAGGCCCCTTCGTGGTTGGGCATGAGTCGATAGCAGTACCGCCATACCGGCTCCGACCAAATCGTCGCGATTCGGTCGAGGGCCACAGCGTCACCGGATCGAGCGCGGTGGATCCACTCTGGTTCGTCGAAATTCGTTTCGTGGAGCCTCAACGCCGGAACCACTGCCCTTACTCCGCCTGTTCGCCTCAGCGTACGCGCGGGTGCGAGCATCTATTGCGTGTCGATCGGTCCCTCGTGTTGTACACTTCGCTCGGATGGATCGCGCACCTCGCTATGACCGCAAAGACTACGCAGAACGGGTCGAGTTTCCTGTGGAAATCGTTGCCCGTGACGGCGTCGTGCGTCGATACCCGTACGATGAGGCTGTCTACCTTTACTTTCGACGATCACGACTTGCGGCCGCGCGCCTCGCAGATGTTGGGTTGGTTCGGGCGGAAGTGGCACATTGTGCGAGCCGAATCGATCAGTTGAGACAGAGCTACTTTCACCAACACGGTTGGCCCGCGCAACCCGGTGAAGACCCGGCGGATCGGCTGGGCGGGCTTCGCGGGGAGCTCGCCTTCTTCCTGCAGCGGTTGGTGTCGGAGGGGGTTTGGCGCGAGTTTTCGTTTTCGTCGCGCGACGTCGGGTCAGACGGCTGCGGGGTGTGGAGAATTCACTTGGGCGACAAGGAGTTGTGGCTCGACGTCGCCCGAATTGACCCGGAGTCGGGGGCGGCGTCGCGCGAAAGGCGGCGGATCCTTGAGAGCCGAGGCGACAGGCAGCTCCTCGCCAGCCACCAGGGCTTCGATTGCGTGTTCCTCCTCACAAGTGTGGACGATGGCACGGCGCCAGACCTGTCGGAACCGCAGGGCGGAATCGACGGGTGGGAGGAGGCACTGGTCGAGGCCGCCTCTGGACCCTGGCAACGCGTCGTAGCGGCGACGACGGCGCTGATTCAGCGGTATCCGTGGCATCGCCGGGCATGGGCAGTGGGTGCCGCGTCGGCCTTGGGCGGCGGCCATGCGGTTGAGGCGCTGACCTTGGCAGAAGCTGGTTTACGACGCTGCCCCGCGGATCCCGCGCTGATGTTGATCGTCGGTTTGGCGCGCATGGACGTGGGGGACGTTGCGGAGGGCCTACCCATGTTGCGGGCGGCACTGCGGCGGCATCCGAGCGAGCCAGATCTAGACGAGGTTCTGTTGGCGGCCGAGTGGTGGGCAGCACGACCGAGTTGGATTGCGGAGTGTTTGCGGGATCGACCGAGGGGTTGGCGCAGGCGTGCGGCGGTGTCCGCCCTTGCGTGGCGTGGCGCATTGGCCTGCGGTTTAGCGCTTGGGCTCGTCGCTTTTGCAACGGGCGGCTGGTGGGTCGGTGCCGTGTTGTTCCTGGGCGCGTTGGCTGCGGAGGCGGGGCGACGGATGGTGGCGCGTGCGCGATGGCGGTCGGCCTTGCGAGGCCTGGGGCTGTCAGAGCCGATTCGGGTCCTTCGACGATTCGGTCGGGGAAGGGACGCGGCTCGCAACGCCTGTTGACAGCGGCGCCCAGCACGTTGGAGCCTTGTCTGGGGTGCGTCGGGGATTAGAGCGGACTTCGCTCGTTTTGGCGGAGTAGCGCATGGGTGACATCGATCAGGACCTTCCGGAGCTGACGGCAGCGGACGCTGAGGTCGAGCGGCTGCGCGCCGAGCTGGCGGACCGTGAGGCGCGGCTCAAGACCGTTTCCAAGGGGTATATGGACCTGCAGGTGGAATGGACGGCGTTTCGTGACCGGGCCGAAGCGACCGCGAAATTCCGAACGGATCAGCTGTCGTTCCAGGTCGTGTCTCGATTTCTCGACCCGGTGGAGAATCTACGGCGTTCCTTGGACGCCGGCACCGACGACGCAACGGCGTTGCTCGACGGTTGCCGAATTGTGCACGCCCAGTTCATGGAAGAACTGATCCGGTTGGGCTTGCGCCCCGTGCCCGGCGTGGGCGAGCCCTTTGATCCCGCCAAACACGAGGCCGTGGCGATGGTGGAGGTGGAGGAGGCCTCGCAGGATGGAACTGTGGTTCAAGTGCTGTCCGACGGCTACCTGATGGGGACCCGCACGGTGCGAGCGGCACGCGTGGTCACCGGCCAGCTGCGCAAATCTGAGTCTGCGGGGTCGGGTTGACCGAATGGACGCTTTGCAGTCGCGGTGGATGGTCGGTCTGAGTGTGGTGCTTCTAGGCTTGAGCCTGGCGCTGTGGAGCGGCTCGGAGCCCGGCGTGGCCGTCGATACGGACGCGACGTCGCCTGTCTGGGAAGTACAAGCCGAGTCGGTCACCCAAGTCGAAGTCACGACCGCGGACGGCGTGATCGGTTTGGACCGCACAGACGACGGGTGGCGGATGACGTCACCGATGGACGTGCCGGCGGATGGCGCGCGGGTCGACGCCGCGCTGGCCGACGTCACCCGGGTCACGAAGGGCGTGCCGGTGGCCGACGCCACAGTAGATGGCTCAGACTACGGTCTTGGCAGCAACCCCTCCGCTCGGGTCAAGATCACGCGCGGCGACGGAACGACGACGCTATTGGTTCTCGGACGCGAAACCCCGGCAGGCTTTCGTACGTACGCCAGAGGCGCAGACGGCGGAATCGTCGCGGTGTCCGGCCGACCCATGCGTCAGTTGGCGGGTGCCGCGGAAGCGTGGCGCGACCATGCGGTTTGGCGGTTTGATCCGGCCGCCGTTCGGCGGGTGCGGATTGAAACGCAAGGTGCGGTATTGGAAGTCTATGGCGAAGCACGTCGGTGGTGGACGGAGGGGTACACGCGCGCCAGCCCAGACCGCGTAGACGACTTGGTTGTGGGTCTGCTGGACTTGCGCTTCGAACGATTCGAGCAACTCGACCTGGACGTCGTGGACCGCCGAGTGCGAGTCGACTTCAGTGGCGGCGAAGCGTTGCTGCTGGAGTTGGGCGAGGCGCAGCCGGATGGAAGGGTTCTGGCGCGTGTCGGAGGCGAACGCGGGTGGCTGCACGATTCCGAACTCGCGCTGCTAGGACAAGGCCCCTCCGATGTCGGCGACCCCGCCGCGTTCGGCTTCCAGGTTGACGCGGCGGACACGGTTTCGGTAGTTTGGAAGGGTGGCGCTTGGGAAGCACGCCGAAACGGAAGTGTTTGGGAGGCGGCCGGCGAGGACCCGGTCGCCGTCAGCGAGGAAGTGGCGCTGTTGGCGGCTGCGTCAATTGCCTATGAGGCAGGGGAGGCGAAGAGTCCGCCCGGTGAGACGTGGGCGACTGTGGTCGTCAAGACGGGTCCAGATACGGCCACCATTGTGGTGGGTGTCGAAGAATCGGGGCATCGGCGTGCCTACGACAGCGCGGGTGGCTCACCCTTCCTGATTCCGTCTGCGGATTTGCGGGTGATTTCGGATCGAATGGGTCGTAGCGGCGGTGCTCAGCGCTGAGCGGTTACGGAGAACGCCTCACATGCGCCCCTCATTCCTTTTGCCGCTCTCGTTTGTATTGTTGGCCCCAGCCGTGGCAGCCCCGTTGCCCGAATCGGCCTTGGTGCTCATCGCGCCGCAGGACCGAGATCCCGTGTTGGACTTGCCGAGCGCCGCGCGAGAGGCTTTGGCCAGAAGGGATTGGTCGGCGGCCGTGGTTGCGGTTGGCGCCATGGACCCCTCCAAGCTTCCGGGGTCCAGCCGGGCAGATCACGCCTTTTTGTTGGCCTGGGCGCTGTCGCATTCCGGCCGCCCCGACCAAGCTGCGGCGCTGCTCCCGCTCGCTGAGGAGACCCTTGCGCCGCGCGCCTACCTCGACCTTTTGCGGGCAGAAGTTCTGGTAGCCACGCACGATGAGGTGGGCGCGCTGCCCTTTTTCGACGCCGTCCCCGAGGACTCGGGGGTGTGGGCGAGGGCCCGAATCGGTAAGGCGGAGGCGCTACGAACCCTGGACCGCACGGCCGAGGGATTCGCAGAGTACACCGCGCTGGCCAGTCGGCCCGACCCGTCGCCCGGTTCCGAAGTGGCGTTGTTGGCGCTTGGTCGGCGTGCGGGCGCAGCGTCGCCCGAAGGCAAGGCGCTCCTGCGGCGCGTCTACATCGCTTGGCCCTCAACGGCGGAAGCGCGCGAGGCCGTGAAATTGTTGGGCGCTGCCCCCAGCCTCAATCCCAATGAATTGACGCGGCGGGCGGAAATTCGCATGGAAGGTGGTGATTACGCGGGAGCGCTCGCCGACACCGCGGGTCTCGTTGCGGCGCCTCCGTCGGGTGAGGCGGGATGTCGGTTGCGACTGGTTCGGGGTCGCTCCGCCTACAAGCTGAACCAGCTGACCAATGCTGCCACCGGATTCGGCGAGGTAGGAAAGGACTGTGTAGACGCCGAAGGCGACTACGGCGCACCGGGATTGTACCTGCAAGGTCAGGCGGAGTTTCGCAAGGGGAGAATGGCAGAGAGCGCGCGCCGTTTCGATCAACTCGCGTCTTTGTACCCGAAACACAGCATGGCCGACGATGGACTGACCCGGGCGGGTATTGCCCTGCAAGAAATGGGTGACCTCCAAGGCGCGATGTCGCGATGGAGTCGGGCTCTGAATTTGTATCCAGAGGCCGACACCGCTCCCGAATCGACTTGGCGCCTTGCATTTGCGCAGTATTTGGCGGGCGATACGGACAGTGCGGTGACCACCGCGGAATCGCTCGCGGCACTGCCGCCAGGGACCGATACGGTCCTTGTTCAGGCTGGGGCCTACTGGTCGGCCCGTTGGCGGGCATGGCCCGACGTGAAGGCGCCCAACACGCTTGACGAAGGGGGACGCCAAGAGGCGATCGAGGGTTTTCGCGGCTTGCTTGAAGACACGCCGTACAGCTTTTATGCCCTGCTCGCAGCCGGACGATTGGCCGAGTTGGCGCCGTCTGAAGCGGAATCGCTGTCTCGTGCGAAAGACCATGATGCCGGGATCGAGCCGAGGGCGTTGGCCGTGCGCCAGTCCGTTTTGGACGACCCCGCAATCCGCGATGGAACTGCGTTGCTCCGGTTGGGCCTTGTCCGTGAAGCGCGCGCGGAGTGGCAGCGAACCGACCTCAGCGCGCTGTCTCCCGAAGAACGCGCTTGGTTGACTGACCTGCGGATCAATGCGGGCGATTGGTTGCTCGCCCACGATGACTTTCGCCAATATATCAAGGGCCATCCGATTGAGACATTTGGTCCCAACGGAGCGGCCATTGTTCGCATCGCCTACCCAGACCGGTATTGGAACGAAGTGCAGGAGGCGACGAAGGGTTTTTCCTGGGACGCCAGGATGTACCACGCGTTGGTGCGTGAAGAATCGAACTTCAATAAGGACATCGTCTCGTTCGCGGGTGCCGTGGGTTTAGGGCAATTGATGCCCGCCACAGCGAAACAGGTAGCCGGGTGGTTATCCATTCCGGTGGGTGACCTTAAAAACCCAGAGAACAACCTACGCATGGGGGCTGTGTACTTCGATCGCGTTCTTAGCGAGCAAGGGGGAAGCCCGTTCCTCGCACTGGCGGCCTACAACGCCGGGGGCGGGCGAGTCGACGAGTGGATTGAGCGCTACGGCAACCTGCCTACCGATGAATTTGTCGAGCGCATTCCGTTCAAGGAAACCCGGGAATACGTCAAGCGGGTGCTCGGAACATGGCAGACAATGCATTGGCAATTCGACGAAGGCGCACCGGTCGCCGACCTGTCTGCCTACACGTTCCAAGCCCTGCCGTGACCGATTTTGAGCGGGTCGGCGGCGCCGATGGGCTCAATCGTTTGATTCGCGACTTACTGGCGCGCGAACACGAGGACATGATCATTGGGTTTTTGTTCCGCGACGTCGACATGGAGCGTCTCCTCGTGCACGAGACGGCCTTCGCTGCGGCCCATCTTGGCGGTCCTCGCGCGTACGTCGGTCGACCGATCACGACGGTACATCAGCCCAAGCGGATTCAGCGCGGTTGGTTTCGGCGTCGAATAGCCCTTCTGCGGTGTGTGCTGACAGACAACTCGGTGCCTCAGGACGTCATCGACCGGTGGGTTTCGACGGAGTTGGCGTTGGAGCCAAGCGTCACTGACGGAACGGACTGCGGCCCGCCCGCGCCCGAAGGAAGTTAGCCGCGGGCCCGTGCCCTTCGTCCACCTGCACGTACATTCCCAGCGCTCGGTGCTGGACGGAACCGCGGATGCGGAGGCGCTTGTTACGGCTGCGGCTGCAAGGGGCTTCTCAGCGCTTGCGCTGACCGACACGTGCAACCTGTACGCGGCGGTGTCGTTCACGAAGGCCTGCAAGGCCGCTGGCATTCGGCCGATTCTGGGGGCCGAACTCGTGGTTCAACCCGAGGGGATAACGACCACCGATCCACACCGAGAGGCGGGCGGGTACCAGATCCTGGCGCTGGTAGAGAATGCGGTCGGGTACAGGAATTTGTCCCTGCTCATCACCGGCGCGATCTTCGACGGGATGTCGTACAAGCCCCGGATCGACCTGGCTGCCCTAAGCGCCCGATCCGATGGCCTCGTGTTCTTGACGGGCGGGCTCAAGGGGGCCACTGGGCGAGGGTTGGCACGTGGGGGCGCCGAGGGCGCTCGCGGTGCCGTCACGTCGCTCCGTGACGCGGTCGGGAGCCAAAGGCTGTTCTTGGAGCTGGTGGACCACGGCGTGCCGGGGCAGGACGTCATCAATCGCCTTCAACGGCTGCTCGGCGCAGACCTCGGCCTTCCGACAGTCGTCACCAACGCCGTTCATCTGCTGGACGAGTCCGATGTGGGGGTGCTGGACGTCCTGCACGCGATCGCAAGTGGTGGCTCGATGCAGGCCCCAGGACAGGCTGCGATGGTGTCCGATCAAAGTTGGCTGAAACCGGACGCGGACATGCGTCTCGTGTTCCCCAACGACCTCGATGCCGTGGACCGGGCTGGCGAAATTGCGGACCGGTGTACGTTCAAGCTTGAGTTGGGGACGTATAAATTTCCGGCCGCGACTCCGCCGGATCCTCCGGAGAGTCCTACGGCGCTTCCCCCAGACACGGATGCGAACTGGGGCTATTTCTACCGCGCTTTCCCGCCGCCTCGAGATTTCGGACTTCCGGCGCCAGGCGACGCCCTGCCTGAGCGCCCAGAGGGAGCGGGCCATCTGGTCGGGTATTTCGCTTGGTATGCGCAGAAAGGGTTGGATCTGAGGTTGGTAGCGACGCCGCCAGACCGGCAACCCGCCTACCGGGCCCGCCTGGCGTCCGAAATCGCGATGATAGCCCAGATGGGATTTCCTGCGTACTTGCTAATCGTCGCCGAATTCATCAATTGGTCCAAAGACCATTCAATCCCCGTCGGGCCAGGACGAGGCTCTGCTGCGGGTTCCCTCGTGGCCTATGCGATGAGGATTACCGATATCGATCCCTTGCGCTACGGTTTGTTGTTCGAGCGGTTTCTCAACCCTGAGCGGGTATCGATGCCCGACATTGACGTGGATTTCTGCCAAGACCGGCGCGAAGAAGCCATCGAGCATGTTCGCTCGAAGTACGGTGCTGAGTATGTGAGTCAAATTATCACCTTCGGAACGTCAAAGGCGAAGGCGGCTGTCCGAGATGTGGCCCGCGTTCTCGACCTCAACTACCAGGACGCCGATCGTATCGCGAAATTGATTCCGGAGGGTCTTGGCGTCACCCTCGCGGATGCGTTGGCGCAAGAACCCAGGTTGGTCGCGCTGGTGGAGGGCGACCCCAAGGTTGCACGTGTCATGGCGCTCGCGCGCGCCATCGAAGGGAGTGTGCGTCAAACCGGTGTCCATGCCGCTGGCGTCGTGATCGCAGATCGTCCGCTGACGGAAATCGCGCCGCTGTACCGGGACGACCGCGGAGGTGGATCGGTCGTCCAATTTGACATGAAGTCAGCGGAGGCGGTAGGCCTAATCAAATTCGACTTTCTCGGCCTCAAAACGCTGGATCAAATCCGCGATGCGCTCGTGCTCATCCACAGAAACCACGCGGTTACCCTGGACCTCGTATCGATCGATGAGGACGACAAGGCCACGTGGGATTTGCTCGCGGCCGGTTCGGGTCTAGGTGTGTTCCAGCTCGAGTCGAGCGGAATGCGCGACCTTCTCACGCGCTTGCGTCCAAACTGTATGGACGACATGGTGGCGTTGGTTGCGCTGTACCGGCCGGGCCCCTTGCAGTCGGGCATGGTGGACGACTTCGTCGACCGAAAACACGGCCTTAAGGCGGTCAGTTACCCGCACCCTAGTCTTCAGCCCATCTTGGAGGGCACCTACGGTACGATTGTGTACCAGGAACAAGTCATGGAGATCGCCCAGGTCCTTGCTGGGTATGGTCTAGGGGAAGCAGACTTATTGCGGCGGGCGATGGGCAAGAAGGACCCCGCGGAGATGGAAAAACAGCGGTCGCGATTTGTGTCAGGTGCCGTGGCGAAGCGCGTAAGCGAAACGCTTGCGGCCGAAATCTTCGACCTGCTGGCCAAGTTCGCTGCTTACGGCTTCAATAAGAGTCATAGTGCTGCATACGGCGTTATTGCCTACCAAACGGCGTGGCTCAAAGCAAATTACCGCTCGGAGTATATGGCGAGTTTGATGACGATTGACGCTGCGAATACCGAGAAGTTACTCCAATACGTGCTCGATGCCCGGCGTGCTGGCATTTGTGTGGAACCCGTCTGTCTAAACAAATCCGAGAGGCAGTTTGCGGTGCCACCGCTGTCGGAACGACCGGTGGACGCGCAGGGAAAACGGATCGGCGTGATTCGGTTCGGGCTTGCGGCGGTCAAAGCGGTTGGGGATGGCGCCGTCGAGGTCTTGTTGGAGGCTAGGGCGTCGGCGGGCGGCGCGTTCTCGTCGGCCTCTGACGTATTCGAGCGGGTCGATTTTCGCCGCGTCAACAAACGGGTATTGGAAGCCCTGATCAAGGCAGGAGCGCTGGATTTTACGGGTGAAGCGCGAGCGGCATTGTTTGCGGGTCTGGAAGCCGCCATGTCGTATGGTCAACAGATTCAGGCGGACAGGGCGGCCGGGCAAATCGGGCTGTTTGCAGCAGCCAAGGTGAGGTCGGGTGCGCTGAGAATCGCGGATATTCCCGAGTGGCCTATCGGCCAACGGCTTGCGGCTGAGAAGGACGCCCTGGGGCTGTTTCTCACCGGTCATCCTATGGCTGCGCATGCGCGCGACCGGCAGCGGTATGCGCCTGGCACGTTGGCCGAGTTGGCGGAGGCGACCACCGAGGGGGACATCAAGGTACTCGGCTTGGTTGCGGAAGTCCGGACCGCGCGAACCCGCACGGGCGATCGGATGGCGTTTGTGCGGATTGAGGACGAGACGAGCAGCGTCGAGTGCATCTTCTTCGTGGACGCGTACAATCGTTCGCGTGCGGCCTTGGAGTGTAACGAGCCGGTATTGGTCACCGGGCGCCTCGAACGTACGGACGAGGTGCGTCTGATTGTCGGCTCCGTCGATACCCTGTCTGCGCATCGGGCCCACCACTCGAAAGAGGTTCGCATCACGTTGCCGCTGGAGGTCGTGGTGGGGGATCGTTTGGAAGGGTTGAAGTCGGCGCTGGACGCACACCGGGGCAACCTCCGCGCCAAACTGGTGCTTCAACATTCGCGATTTGACATCGACGTGTCGTTGCCCGGCTTGGACGGCCATCAAGCTTTGGAGGACGCGGTATTCGCGGTGTTTGGGCGACCTGAGGCGGTGGAACTGTGGTGATCCACCTCTTTGCTGTCTCGATGGCCGCGCAACCCGTCACGGAGCCGTTGGGGTCGGGCGTCGTCGTGGATTGGTCGGCCTTGGAAATTCGGGTATCGGCGTCTGCTGAAGGTGTTCCGGTGGGATCTACCCGGGCCGTCGAAGAGCTTGCGCGGAGGGAGGCAGACGAGGCTTTGCACGCCGCTGCGCGCGGCGTTCGTGTGGATTGTGCGACGCAGTTGGGCGATTGGCTGGAACGAGCAGACCTTGGACCCGCGGTAGATGCACGGCTGTCTCGGTGGACCATCACGACGTCCAACTACGATCTCGCTGGAGACGTGGAACTTGCGGGTGAGTTGTCGTTGCTGGAGTTGTTCAAGCCGATCACCCTGTCACGCGCTGTGGCCGCGCCCGTTGGGCTCGACCCGTCCTACACGGGTGTGATTGTCGATGCGCGCACGTCGTCGGCACGCCCCCATTGGTTTCCACGGGTGGTGGGTGAGGACGGTGAGGTTCTTTTTGATGGCAACGTGATCGACAGCTTGGCGCTTGATGTGGCGCCCGCGGTGTGGGTCCGAGACGCCAATGACCCGGCTGCAGCGCGTGCCGGGGCTCGACCCATGATCCTGCGTGCGCCTCGCTCTTCGGGTTGCACCTTGACACTCGGACCCGAGGACACGGTGCGATTCAGGACGGCACTGTCGTCGGCGCCCCTGCTTCGTCGCGGTGCGCTCGTCGTGGTCGTGGATTGAACCTGACGCCCGAGTGGCTGGGGCGTGTGGCGTATGCCGATGGTCTGCAGCGACAGCGAGCGCGACGCGACGCTGTCCTTGCCGGTGCGGCGGGGGAGGCGTTTTGGCTGCTGGAGCACGACGCTGTCGTCACCGTGGGCCGACGGGAAGCGGCCGGGGTGAATGGCGCGCACCTTGAAGCTGCCGGCGTCGAGGTGGTCCGCACGGAACGCGGTGGACTTGCAACGTGGCATGGTCCTGGCCAGCTTGTCGGCTATCTGATCGTGGACTGCGGCCGACGCGGTTGGTCGATCCGAGGTTTTGTTCGAGCGCTTGAAGGTGGTGTGATCCGTTGGCTTGCTTCTGTAGGCGTCGCCGCCCACCGGCGCAGCGGGCATCCTGGTGTTTGGGTGGAGGATGAAAAACTGTGCGCTTTGGGATTGCATTTTAGGAGAGGCGTGTCGTTGCATGGCTTTGCGCTGAACCTCGATCCGCCGGCGAACGCGTTTGAAGGAATCATCCCGTGCGGCCTCGTTGTTGGGCGGCCAGGTTCGGTGTTTAGCGTGTCCGGGAGGCGGTTTTCGTCGGCATCGGTCGCGCTTCAAGTCGGCGCAGCGGTATGGGACACCGTGGTTGACGAGGCCGGGCATGGTCGTTAGCCCGGGGAAGGTTGCGTTGACATCAATGCCCCCTACAGGCACGTAGTTCAGCGGGAGAACACCGCCCTGACACGGCGGGGGTCCGCGGTTCGATCCCGCGCGTGCCTACCACCATCAGCACAGGCGTCCCCGATTGCGTAGACCCCCTAGACGCGCCCAAGAGGCGCCGCCCGAGACGAACGAGCCACGAGTCAACTACCGAATCCGCGTTCCACGCGTGCTCGTCATCGATGACGAGGGTCGAAAGCTAGGGGAGTTCCTGACGGAAGACGCTGTCCGCTTGGCGGAGGAGCGTGGTCTCGACCTGATCGAGGTTGCCCCTGAAGGGCGTCCGCCGGTTTGTCGCATCTCCGACTATGGCAAGCTCAAGTATGAGCGGGCCAAGAAGGCGGCGCAAGCGAGGCGGAACCAGGTCCATGTCCAGATCAAGGAAGTGAAGCTGCGGCCGAAAACCGACGACCACGACATGGCCGTCAAGGTGAGGCATGTTCGGCGCTTCCTTGAAGAAGGCAACAAGGTCAAGGTGACGGTCCGTTTTCGCGGCCGAGAGCTCGCCCACCGTGACATTGGCGCGACCCAGTGCATGAGGATCGCGAAGGACTGCGAAGACTTCTGCCAGATCGAGGCGCAGCCTCGCATGGACGGTCGGCAGATGTTCATGTTGCTTGCGCCGAAGAAGGGCATGGTCCCCAAGCCGAAGGGTCCGTCTCGTCCTGAGGACGACATTCCGGCGTTGCACGAAGAAGACGATGATGACGACGATGACGACGACGACGGTGTCGGTGACGATGTTGTCGGTGATCAGGTTGTCGGAGATGAAGTCGCAAGCGCGGAATCCGTCGGCGATGGCGATGTCATGGCGCCGCCGGCGTCCGACAGTTAGCCGCGGCGGGTCCTGGAGTACGGTCCCATGCCGAAGATGAAGACCCACAAGGGAATCGCAAAACGGTTCTCGCTGACGGCGTCGGGCAAAGTCAAGTTCAAGCACAACAACCTGCGGCATTGCCTCGAACACAAGACGAAGAAAGGCAAGAATACGCTGCAGAAAACAGGGTACTTGAAGGGCGGCGACGCTGTGAACATCGCGCGTCACCTGCTCTAGCCAATTCACCCACCGCCACCGCCTTCGGGCTGGGAAGCGGTTTGAAAGGAGGTCCTCATGGCTCGCGTCAAGCGCGCACAAATCCGGCATACCCGGAAGAAGAATCTGTTCCGTCGCGTCAAGGGCTTTTTCATGGGTCGCCGTCGTTTGCGGCAAGCCATGCAGGCGAGGATGCAGGCGGAAAGGCGCCAGTTTATCGGTCGCAAGCAGCGTAAGCGGCAGTTCCGCTCGTTGTGGACCCAGCGGATCAACGCAGCGGCGCGGATCAACGGCCTGTCTTACTCAGTGCTGGTGCACGGGTTGACCCTGGCCGGAATCGCTGTCAACCGCAAGATGTTGGCGGACCTCGCCGTTCGCGAACCCGCTGCGTTTGCCCAGATCGTGGCGACGGCGCGGGCTGCGCTGCCGTAGTGGTCGTGCTGGCCGGCCTCGTCTTGCTCGCCTGCAACAAGGGCGACGAGGACGAGGTGCGGTACAACGACAACGGCGATTTGGTGAAGATCTACGTGGGTGAAGGCGATGTTTCGCCGCGATCCACGACTTTGCTGAGCAGTGTGGGTCGTACCGAGGTGGGTACCGCAACGGTGGACCCGGGTGCGGGGCCCGTGGGTACGCGCCACACGGCGTTGGTAGATTTGTCCTCGGACTACGAGGAGGACGTGGACCGCGTCAGCGTCACGATCGACGCGGGAGAACGCGGCGTGGTCGAGTTTGATCTCGAACATGACCTTGCGGACGTAGGGTTGTGGGCACTCGATCTGGAGTCCTTGGGTGCACAAGGGGAAACAAGGGTGGACATCTGGCGATTTCGTTTGTGGCAGTCCACCCGTGCGTCGAGCGGGGGCGGCGATCCTGAGGACACTGCGGTGCCTCCGTGACGGAGGTTGAGCGGGTTTTTTTTCGCATTGGTGAGGCCGCCCAACTCGTAGGCGTCGAGCCTCATGTGCTTCGGTATTGGGAGACCGAGTTCAAGATGCGCACGCCTCGGTCCGACACTGGGCAGCGGCTGTACCGTCAGGAAGACCTCGCCCGTTTCCATCGAATCAAACGACTGTTGCACGATGAGGGATTCACCATTGCTGGTGCGCGCAAGGCGCTCGAAGAGGACTCGGACGGCGGGCATGCGGCGGGGGCATCCGTTTCTACGGGCAGATTGTCGGAGGTTCTTGCCCGTGTAGACGACGCGCGGCTGCGCATCGCGCGGTTTCGCCAGCGCGTTCGGGCCATTGCCGAGGGCTCAGGCGTCGATTAGCGTCGCCGGGCGTTGGCGGAGTGATCCGCGGGCGTTTCGGGGCGTGGCGCAGCCTGGTAGCGCACTAGCTTGGGGTGCTAGTGGTCGCTGGTTCAAATCCAGTCGCCCCGACTTTCGTCATTCTGCCACGCCCAAGGCCCATTCCGCGACTGTAGGGGTGCCCGTCTTGTCGACGGGCGCGATCCCCACAAGCCGGGCCCGGCCCGCTCCCGGTCCCGCTCCCGGTCCCGCTCCCTACCCCCGCTCCCGGCGTCGCCCCTGGAAGCGTCAGCGATCATTCTGGAGCTTCTTCGCCAAGGCTACGAGCATCGCCACGACGCGATCGAGCTGCTCCTTACCGGACCGGTGCGTTGCGTCCTCGACGAGGTTGAGGCGACGGCACACGTCGAGGATCGCCGCGCAGTCAACCGCTCAACGACGCCGTTGGCGAGTACCAGGAAGTCCATGGCGACGGCGTACACATCGACCTTCTCATGGTCGAACGGCATCGCTGCCTCGGGTCGGGAGGGGGATCGGGATCGGGATCGGGTGCGGGCAGGCGTATCGCGGAGCGGCTTTCGATCATCGCGCCCGCGATCGTCCTAGGTTCCGTGCAAACTCACGTGCTGCCAATCCTTCGACGACGTCCATTTGCCGCCCCAGCCCCAGCCGAGGTCGGTGAATGCCCGCACCTGGGGGCTCCCGAGGAGGAGTTGCCCTGGCGCATCCCGTCGCTCGGCCCATTTCCGGCCAGCCTCCGGCAACACCCGCTCCCCGCGAACAAACGGGTTCCACAAGGGGTTGATGTCCACCGCGGTCCCCATCGCGTGTTCGGACCACCGTCCACCCCCGGAAATCGGCCGACAATTGAACCCCGACGAGTTGTTGGCGGTCATGCTGACGTTGTCATCCCCACCAAAAACCTCCATTGGTTCCATTCTTGCGATGGGGAAACGCAGCGCCCACAGCGTACCGAACGCGGTCGTCACGGTCTTGGCCACGTCCCGGTGCACCACCAGAACGCCCGTTCCAAACTCGCCCGTCGAATGGAACAGGCCGACTTCCACGTGTACGAGTTCGTCGAGCTGAACCGGACACCCTTCGCGCCACACCACACCGATCATGGCGTTTCGTTCACCGCCCGTCAACGGCCGCACGCTACTGTGAAATTCGGCCTCGGGCGTAGGATTCGCGGGCACGGGCGCCACCGCGGGAACGGACGCGCAGCCGCCACAAATCAGGAGTGCTCTCAGTCGGGGCCACACCGCCACCGCCTAACAGCCTGATGACCTATAGGCCGATTGGTCCGAGGGCTTGCCCGAGGGCAAGGAAGGCCGGTCGCGTCCAGCGAGTCGCGCAAGCCGCGTCGCGAGTCGAGGATGCCGACGGGAGGCCGACTGTGGGCATACTCGATGTATGTCGAGGGAGGCCGGACCGAGGCGCCTCGACGCAGCAGCGGATCGCGCGAACGCAGCCGATGCGAATAGATCATCAGGCTGCAAACGCTGCCCGCCCGCTCAATAAGGCTGGCCGGCGCCAGCGGTTTCAGACCAAGCCACCCACAACAACGTGCCGGTCAGGGCCGCCGCTGGAAAAGCGACCGCAATCAATCCCCTCCAAGGAAATCCGCTACGATCCCCGTCTGCCGCCACAAGTCCGCCGAGGCAAGCCAAGAAGGTCGCGCCCGCCCAAACCGGAAGCTCGCTGTAGAATACGCCCGCGCCTATCAGGGCCAGCATGGGCAAAACGACCGATGGCAGTAGCAGCTCGGCCGGCAACTCACCACCCCGGACCAGCGCCGCCAACGCCACGCCGCCGGTTGCCGCCGCTAGCAACCCAGCGTGCTGCGCCAACACGATCGACCCCGTTGCCGCGAGCGCCACCGCCAAGAGGGCGACAAGAATGGCGAGGCCTGGCGCTACCCCACGCACCGGCGCGACCAGGCGCCGCGTCCACAACCAAGCGGTCAAGGCGAACGACACGGCGAGAACCGGCCGCCACACTGCTTCTGCGCCCGCCCAGCCGAATTGGACTCTTGGCCACAGGACCTGCACCGCACAGACGACGACCAGCAGGCCTCCGAGTACGTCCACCCATCGACGCCTAGGCGCCAACACCCCGAGCACCGCACCGACCAAAACCAACGGTGCGACATAGTCCACGGCCTCCACAGGGACGAGGCGGGGGGACCCAAGGGTCCAGGCCCGGGTCAGTAAGAAAGCAATTGCGACGGCGACCCCAGGGGCTGTGCCTCCCCGGGCCAAGAACAGCGCTGCCGCCAGGATTGCTGGCAGCAGGCCACCCCACCCGAGCACATCGGAGACGTACACGCTCCGCCCTTATTTTCTGGTGCCTTCGAGGCTGACAATCATGCGGATGTCGCTCCCAACGGCGTCCTTGAGGCCAGAAATACCCCAGTCGCTCCGGGGGAGGCTGAAGGTCGCGTGGGCGCCCATCCGATGTCCGCCCCAGGGGTCGTCGCCTTCGCCGGTCCAATCCACATCGAAGGTGACCGGCTTGGTAACGCCGTGCATACTGAGATTGCCGGTCACGGTGATGGTGTCCGCGTCTTTGACCACCACCTTCGTAGAATCAAAGGTGATGGTGGGAAACTGCGCGGAATTGAAGAAATCCACATTGCGCAGATGGTCGTCACGCTTGGGCACGCCGCTGTTGACGCTCGTCGTGGCCACCTCGATATGAACTTTGTCGTTCACATGATTGGCCTTGTCCACCGTAAATGAGCCACTAAACGAATCAAATCGACCGTAGGTGTATCCCACGTCGAAATGTTTCGCTGAGAACACGACAGCCGAATGGCCAGCGTCGATCTCGTAGGTCTCTGCCGCCAGCGCGGGTGCCGCAACGGCAATGAGGCTGAGCGGGAACAGGGAACGAAAGGTCATCAATCCTCCAAGCGCGCCCTGGTTAGCCACCGTGCGGGTGCCGCCAACCCTTTCCGGTCCGCAAGACCGTCAAAAAATGTCCAGCTGGGACCGCCATGAACTTGATTGCCCTGCTCGCATGTGGTCACGAACCGGACAGTAGCGGTCCGCAAGGCGACGGCTTGCTGGATCACGGACCCCTGGATCCCTTTCCGACGTCCGCCCTCCTGAAAGACGGCCGGCTCGCGCTGGCCGACGACGCATGGCCCGAACTCGCCACGCCCTTGCCATTGCACACCCTGGCTTGGCGTTCCGGGTTCTCGCCAGCCCAACCTGCGGTCATCGGCCTCGCGGTGGACCCCGCCGATTTGCCAGGCCCCGACGCTCTCGTAACGGACGGGTCCGTGCGATTGTTCGACATCGACGATGGCAACTGGCTGCCGGTGCTTGCCGAAGTCGATGCCTGGCCCGACGCCGTGGACCCGGTGCTGCTCGTTCGGCCCCTGACCGCATTGGCCAGCGGGCACGACGTCGCGGTCGTCGTCACAACACGAGCCGCGCCCAGGCCAGACAGCTTCGATCCCGCCCGTCAGACCGACCTCATGGCCGCGCTCGCTTCCGCGGGCTTACCCGAAGACGACGTTGCGCTCGCCTTTTCGTTTCCCATCGACGACCCGACCGGTCCCATTCGTGAGGCCATCGCCAACCGAGCCGCCTTAGACACGTGGACGTTAGACCGCGTGCGAAACGCAGACGCGGGTGATGTCGTCGCACCACGCACCTGGCGAGCCGCAGAAGGGCGATTCGACGTCACCAGCTTCCTCATCGACGGGAAAACGTTGGACCGGGATGACGCAGGCACCCTGCAACCCGTAGGGATCGACGACGCCCCCTTGTACGTTCACATTCCGACGTCTGTGGCTCATGCACCCGCCGAGACGGCCCCCATCCTGATCTTCGGCCACGGAATCTTCGGACAACCCAGCGACTACCTGGATGATTTCGCCGACGCGGACGGTGTTCTCGCGCTGGCCGACGAACTGGGCGCCGTGGTCGTAGCCACCACCTGGCGGGGCCTGTCTGCCGACGAGCGCGCGGACGTCGTAGGCGTCGCCGCGGATTTCGGACAGTTTCCGTTGGTGACCGATCGCCTCGTGCAGGCACAGGTGGACGTCGCCACCCTCCTCGACCTCGCACGCGGACCCCTCTTCGAAGCCCCGGAATTGCTCGGCGCAGAGGGACAAGTGCTCGCCGACCGCGACCGCGTCCTGTACTACGGAATTTCACTCGGCGGCATCGAAGGGGCCGTGTTCGCAGCGCAATCACACCCGGTGGACCGAGTCGCGTTGCACGTCGGGGGAGCGATGTGGTCCACGCTGCTCGAGCGGTCCAGCGACTGGCCACTGTTTGAGTACCTCATGGTCGACGCCGTTGTAGAACCCAGCGACCGCCAACGTTTGTACGCCTTGTCCCAGTTGTGGTGGGACCCCGTGGACCCCCAATCCTGGACCGCGCCTCTCGAACAGGTCGACTTGCTGCTTCAGCTCTCCATCGGCGACGAGCAGGTGCGCAACCTGACCAGCGAGGCATTTGCCCGTTCCATCGGGCTTGATCAGCTCGCGCCCACCGTGTACGACGTGCCGGGGCTCCCGATTGTGACGAACGAAACGCTTCGCGGCTTCGTTCAATTCGACCCAGAGGTCGCCATCCCGCCCGAGACAAACCGCCCGGCCGCTGTCACGGGTGCCCATCAAGGGCCCCGATCTTGGTCCGGGACTCGCGCCCAGGTGCGCGCCTGGCTGCTGGGGGAGCCCATCGCACCCACCTGCGGCGTCGCGCCCTGCTCGGCCTCCAACCCCAACGGCGCAGGTTAAGGTGACGTGATGCGATTTCTCATTTTCCTGGCCGGATGCTCCGGAAGCGGGCTCGGAAAGGGCGGCGCCGGCGGCACAATCAGCGAGTGTTCGCTCGAATCGGGAAGCGGCGCGGACGCCGACGGCGACGGCGTGTGCGACCTCGATGACGATTGCGATGACGGCGACGACAACGTGGACGGCGACGACGACGGGCAAGCCGACGACTGCGACCCCTGCCCGGAGGACATTTTCGACGATTCCGACCTGGACGGCGTCTGTGACACCGACGACGTGTGCCCCGGCTTCCCGGATGCTGACCTCGACGGAGACGGCATCAAGGAGGCCTGCGGAGGCCATACCCTGACCGCCTCCATGCACAATTTGGCAGATCCCACGAAAGTCACCTGGAAAATCGTCGTAGCCGACGACGACATTGACCTCGTGGACGACGGCGAGACGCTCGGCCAGGGCGGTTTCACCTCGGATGACCAGGTCCTCACCAAAGATGTCGTCGTCCCGGTGACAAGATGGATCTGTATCGAGCTGCTCAACACGGCCCCCGGGCCCGGTGGGGTTTCCGGCTACATCACCGACAACGATCGCCAGGTGGTCGATGAATACGGTGTGGAGGCGGGTGCGGTCCTGATCGACTTCTTCGACGGCTCCTGGTCCGAGGACTACTTCAAGTGCGCGGAAGTGACTGAGTAGTGGTGGATCTGAGCGCCGGTCCCCTCCGCATTGTTGAGTTGTTTAGTGGGGTCGGCGGTGTCAGTGCCGCCGTCCAGGGCACTTCTGCCGTCGTCGTTGCGGCGGTCGATACCGACGAGGCTGCAAACAGGGTCCACGCAACAAACTGGCCCGCGCCCGTGGTGTGCCGGAACTTGTCTGGACGCAAGCTCGATTTCCTTCCGGCCGCAGACCTGTGGTGGATGAGCCCACCTTGCCAACCCTTTACGGTCCGCGGCAAACAACGGGACGTCATGGACCCCCGATGCCGGCCGTTGTTGCGCATGTTGGAGGCGCTTGCAGACGTGCATCCTACCTGGGTCGCGCTGGAAAACGTGCCAGGATTCTCGGGCTCGCTCGCCTACGACGCGCTTCGTGACACGCTGCGCAAAGGCGGCTGGCAGACGGTCGAGGGGGAACTCTGTCCGAGCGACTTTGGTTTGCCGAATATCCGCCGTCGTTGGTACCTGTTGGCCGGTCCTCGGCCGCCCCGGTGGCCCAATCCCGCGCGGATGCCACGCACACCCATCCGGGCCTTCTTAGATTCTCAACCGGATCCGGAGCTGACGCTATCCCCGACGCTGGTCTCGTCCTACGCGAAAGCGCTGCCGTTTTCCAACCCAGACGACACCGATACCTGCTGCTTTACGAGCGCGTATGGCAGTAGTCCGGTGTACTGCGGGTCGTACCTCCGCGACGAGATCCTCGGACCTCGCCGGTTTTCTCCGATCGAAATCGCCCGACTCCTCGGTTTTCCGAAGACATTTCGTTTTCCGGAGGGCATCAGTCTTCGAAAACAGTGGTCCCTGATCGGAAACAGCCTCAGCGTCCCCGTCGTCGGTGCCCTGCTCGAGGACGCAATTTCATGGCAAGAGGCCTTGTAGCGCGCAGCATTGTTGGGTACATTTGCATTCCGCCTTCCACCCCCGAATCCCCCTATGAATTCCAAGATTCGTCTGGCCGCCCTCGGCCTGCCTCTACTGCTCGTCGCTGCCCTGCACCTACCCCGCAGTCCCGGCTTGATTCCGTACCCCGACCCTCAGGAATGGGCGCCACCCTTGTGGCATCCCGACCCGGAAGCGTTGCTCGTCCTGCCTGCGCTCGACGCGCTCGCACCCGACGGCCTCCGCACAATTCGAAGCAAGTCGGGCATCCTCGCAGATCTCGACGCCGGTACAGTCTTGTGGGCGCGCGACGCTGACACACCCCGTCCTGTTGCGTCCATCACGAAAATCGTTTCCGCACTCGCGCTGGCCTCCTTCGGCGCCAACCTCGAACAAACGCTGTGCGTCGATGCGCAATTGTGGACGGCACGGCCCGGAGCGTCATCGCGGTTCGAGACGGGAAGTTGCCACAGCGGCTGGGACTTTCTTGGTGCGGCCCTGGTGGGCTCGGACAACCGGGGCGCCTGGGCGCTGCCCCGCTTGGCGGACCGGACAACCGCGGACTTCGTGGCCCAAATGAAAGAGGTTTCTGCGGATTTGCGGATGGAGACCGCTGCATGGGTCGATCCCACCGGAATAGAAGACGAGGACATCGCCAGCCCGCGGGATGTGCTCAAAGCTATTGTGGCTGTCGCCTCCCACCCAACCCTCTCCTATGCCACCTCAGCACCCCAATGGGCCCTGTGGAATGAGGTCCACCCGAGGCTCGTTTCGACCACCAATCGGTTGTCCGACGCGTACGACTTCAAAGCGGCAAAGACCGGGTACACCGACGCTGCGCGGTACTGCTTCACCGGCGTCGTCGAACATGAAGGCCATCGACTCGCATTCGCCCTCCTCGGCGCGCCGACCGAATCTGCACGATTTGCCGATGCCGAGGCGCTCGTTCGCTGGGCCACCGAAGGTCGAGACCTGCCTTAGTTGGTCGTGACCGCAACCCCGGGGTAGGCGCCAGCGTGCCGGAGACCCTGATGCGCGACGCCACCGACCGCGGACACTTCCTCCGCCAGATCGTTGCAGACGACGTCGCAAACGGCCGCCACGTGCGAATCGTCACGCGATTCCCACCAGAACCCAATGGGTACCTCCACATCGGCCACTGCAAGTCCATTTGCCTCAACTTTGGACTTGCGTCCGAGTTTGGAGGCGTGACCAACCTTCGTATGGACGACACGAACCCGCTCAAAGAAGACGAAGAATACGTCGAAGGAATTGCGGAGGACGTGGCGTGGCTGGGTTTCTCCTGGGCCGGTAGTTTCCACGCCTCCGATTATTTCGAACAAATGTACCTGTGGGCGGAACACCTCGTCGTCGCGGGCCACGCTTACGTCTGCCACCAGACCGAAGAAGAAATGAGGGCTGGGCGGGGAACGGTCACCGTCCATGGCACATCAAGTCCGTTCCGAAATCGACCGGCATCGGAAAGCCTCGACCTGTTGCGCCGCATGCGCGCTGGTGAGTTTCCCGACGGCGCAGCCACCTTGCGCGCGCGGGCCGACATGGCCAGCCCCAACATGAAAATGCGGGACCCGCCGCTGTACCGAATCCGACACGCGCGCCATCACCGCACCGGCGACACGTGGTGTGTGTACCCAATGTACGACTACGCGCACCCGCTGTCCGACGCCATCGAGGGCGTCACACACTCGGTGTGCACCTTGGAGTTCGAAAACAACCGCGAATTGTACGACTGGGTCATCGCGCATTGCCCGGTCCCACACAAACCGCGGCAATACGAGTTTGCCCGCCTTTCCCTACAGTCGACGATGATGTCCAAGCGGCGGCTGCTCAACCTCGTGCAAGAGGGGCTCGTGACGGGCTGGGACGACCCTCGAATGCCCACTATCGCTGGTCTGCGGCGCAGAGGCGTTCGGGCCAACGCGCTAAGGGAATTCGCAGAACGCGTTGGCGTCGCCCGCGCCGCAAACCTCGTGAGCATGGACCTACTTGACACCGCCATCCGCGAGGACTTGGAGCCGTTTGCGCGTCGTGGACTCGCGGTCCTCCGTCCGCTACCCATCGAAGTGGTCAATTGGCCCGAGAACGAAGTTCAGGCGTTCGAAACACCGTGGGGCCCCGAGGGGTTTGACAACGGAAGCCGAACAATTCCCTTTGGTCGGCAGGTCTTCATCGAGCGGGAGGATTTTCAAGCCGAGCCAGAGGAGGGTTTCCGACGCCTTGCACCCGGTCGGACCGTGCGCCTCCGCCATGCCTTTGTGATTACCTGCACCGACGTGCTGTACGACGACGCCGGAAACGTCAGCGGGTTGCGCGCGACTGCCGACCTCAGCTCTCGCGGAGCCCCGGCCAAGGCAAGCGCGACGCTGCATTGGGTCTGTGCCGCACGCGCCGTCCGCCTCCAAACCCGGTTGTTCGAACGCCTGTTTTCCGTGGATCGGCCCGACGCGGAGCCTGATTTCCGCACGGTTCTAAATCCGAAGTCACGAACCGACATCGAGGCGTGGGCCGAACCCGCTTTGCTTTCGCTCGCGCCCGGAGACCACGTCCAGCTCGAACGCCTGGGTTTCTTCTTCTGCGACCCCACCGACAGCCGAACCGGCGCCCCGGTATTGAACCGTGTCACGACGCTGAGGGACAGTTTCCCCAAGTCGGTGGTCCGGGCGCCACCTCCCCCCGCCAGCGCCCCCATTGTCGCCGTGAAGGCCAAAGCACCCGATCCGTTGGCCCAACCGTGGCTCGACCGCGGCGTGGGCGACGAAGAGGGCCGGGTTCTCGCACATGACCCAAACCTCGCCGCGCTGTTCGAAGAGGCATTCGCCACATTCGCGGATGCGCAGTCGCTGGGCGCCTTCTTGGTCCATCACGCACGTTCAGCGCTCAAAGACGGTGTCCTATTGAACACCCACCGCGTCGGCACAATCGCCAAACGCCTCGCCCAAAATGTCATCAACGGGCGAGGTGCCGACGTCCTGCTACGGTCCGAAGGCGACGTCGACGCCGACATCGACGCTCTAAACCTTCGAATCATTACAGACGAGGGCGCCCTCTGGGCGTTCGTACTCGCGTCTTTTGCAGCGTTCCCCGACAAAGAAGCGGCGCTCCGTTCCGGGAAGACAGGCCTTCA
>CAMASI010000038.1 GCA_945861065.1 Klebsiella pneumoniae
AGGTGAGGCCGCCGCCGGACGAGGAACGGGGTGCAACCCGAGGGAAGGCGTGCTTGACGCACGCCGACCGAGGGTGGGGTCCCCGTGACGAAGTCCCGCGGATGGCATCGCCTCCCGCAGCAGGTGCGCAATCTCCGACAGGCTGCTAGCTTCGATCCCGTGATGCCATCAGGTATCCCAGGCCGATGAACAAGAACCCGATGGGCAGCGGGTACGCCGTCACGAACGAAGGCAGGAACGGCGGCAACTCCATCCCCTCGCCCGCAGACTGCGCGAGCATATTCGATGCCGCGACAAGAATGAGTGCGATGCCGCCCAGAGCCAAACCTGCGCCGAGGAATTTCATGGAACGGCGTATCCCAACGCGCACGCACGCTGCGGCAGATATCTGCGCGCATGTTCATCCTTTTCTACGCCGCTTGTGCTCACAAATCGGCCTCCTATCCGGCAGCAATGGAATCCATGGAAGGCGCGGGCCGCGGCGCCGGGATGAGGGCCATGAGCAGCGTCGCCGATGAAGCGGAGTCCGACGGGAACGCCCCGCCGCCACCACCACCCGCCCCACCAGGCGAAGCGGCCGCGTCTGAAGTGGCGGCGGCGCCGGCCCGAAAGGTGTTCTATGAGGGGCTTGTCCACCTCAAATCTGCCCACCCGGAAGAGACGCTTGACGCCGCGCGCGCCCTGGCGCTTGGCATGGGCGGCCGCGTAGAACGACTGGCGGGTGATGTGGTTGTCTTACGTGTGCCCGTCGAGCGTTTCGACGAGGCCGTGGCCGCCGTCCGGGCCTTCGGCGACGTCGTACACGCCTCGATCACGGCCCAGGACGTCACGGAGGCCTACACGGACACGGACCTGCGGCTGCGAACGCTGCGCGTCACCCAAGAACGGCTTGCCGCCTTGCTGGCGAAATCCAGAGATGAATCTGAAAAGCTGAGCCTGATCGCTGAACTTCAGCGCGTTCAGGAACAAATCGATGCGATGGACGCCAAACTGCGCACACTCGCCTCCTTGTCGTCGTTGTCTCGTTTGACGGTTCAGGTGTCGCCCCGCGACGCGGTCAGCACAGACCAAGGTCTCGAACTCGCCGGTTTCGAATGGATCGCGGCGCTGGACCCGTTCGACCGGTCCGTGCCGGAAGGCCCGCGGGTGAATCTGCCTGCGCCTGACGGGCTGGTCGTTTTGAGCAAGAACGGACCTTGGCGTGCGGAGGGGCCGGACGGCGTGGTGATGTGGACGCAGGAGCGCGACAACGAACCTGCAGGCGACGGCGCATACTGGGTTTCCGCGGTGGTGGAGCGGTTGGGCCCTTCTTTTGCCTCTGCGACCCCCCGCGAGATCGGTGCTTGGTCCTGTGTGCTGTTCGTGCACGAGGCGGAAGCGCCCTACACATGGCAGGTTTGTGTGTTGCCGAGGGGCAGGAAACTCGACGTTTCCGAGACATGGTTTCCGGACCCGACCTCTTGGGAGCGCCATGGAAGCGCGGTCGCAGCCGCGCTGACAGGGGGTGAGTCGTGATCGCCTTGCTGTTTGTGAGCGCATTTGCCGAGGAGCAGGTGGATGCGCACTTGGTGTTGCGCGTCGATCGTCCCCTGGTCGTCGTGGACGCCGTTGTTGCGGAGGCCGCGAGGCGCGGTGGTTGGTTCAGCCAACGCACGGATACGGAGGTAACGGTCCGAATTCCCGTCGCGCAGGCCGAGGAGGCTGTGGCCGTGCTGTGCAAACTCGGTCGGGTGGCGGACCGTGGGCTGCAACGCGTCGACCTGACGGAACGTGTCGCCGATGTGGCTGCGAGGCTGCAGTCTCGCGAAGTGGCATTGGCCCGGTATGAAGCGGTGCTTGCCGAGGCTGGGCCCAGGTCGGTCGTCGCGGTTCATCGACAGATCCTCGGTGTGATTGAAGAAATGGAACGCTGGAAGGGGCAGCTGCGGGTGCTTCGAGACCGGTCAGAATTCGCAACCCTGCGCGTAATGACGCAATTCGAAGACCGGCGCCCCCCGGTGCGCGACGGCACGAGCAGCTTCGTTTGGGTGGATTCGCTCGATCTGTCGGGTCTGCTGTCGGATTTCCAGTCGGGTTGGGCGACTTGGCAGTCCGGCGTAGACGTTCCGGTTCCCGACGGGTTTTCCGCGTGGCGGCGACCGGGGCGCTTCCGTGCGGCGAGTCCTGACGGCGTCGTGATGCGCGTTCGGGCCTTTCGTCGGCAACCCGAAGCGGACCTCGCGTTCTGGACGGAGACGCTGCAAAACCACCTGGTGGCGTCGGGCTATACCCTGCTTTCTCAGGGGACTGTGGAAGTCGGTGGCGTCAGTGGCGTTCGCGTCGACGCTGAAGCGCCGTGCGGAACCGGCGATTGCGCGTGGCATCTGGTGGCTGTGCCGAAAGGCCGCACCATCGTCGTGTTCGAGGTCGGCGGCACGATCGACGGCGTAGCAGCGCGTCTACCGGCCGTGGATCAGGCGATTACGGCTTGCCGTTGGTGAGGTCGAGCAGGACCTTGTGCCAGGCGCGGGCGTCCAAAGACCAGGAACTGTGTTCGGGCGTGGGTGGCTGAGACAGACCGGCCACCATGGGCAGGCCGTGGGCGCGATGCCAACGACCCAACCGTTCCAGCGCGGTGCGCGGGCCGACATCCACGTCCAAGCGACCGATCAGGTCGCGGTTCCGTGCTGCCAACCAAGCGCACACGGCCGTGCACGTTTTCTCGTCCAGCCCTTCCAAACGGCGATCCAGGTCGCTGCAAGCCCACTGGATTCGACTTGCTTCAATGGACAACTCGTCGGCTTCGGGTTCGTCGCCGAGAGGCGGAAGCAGGCCTACCAACTCGCCCAGACGGGCGCCCGCATGAACTTCGGCAAGGCGCTCGCCTGCGTCTTCTACAAAGAATGCGACAGGAATGGGTTGGTCCAGCTCGATACCGTCGGTGTCATCGAGCTCCGGCAGGTGTTCCGAGTCGGGGACGTCGTCCACGCCGGATTCGATCTCGTGGGGCGAAAACAAACGGCGCCCACGGTGTGCGGCGACTTCGTCGGTGTACCAACTGTCGTCGACTTCTTCGAGGGTGCGGGCCTCCACCTCGTCGGTGAAACCCGCGTCCCGCGCACTGGTGGTGTCGGTCCGGTGTTCGGTCGAATCATCATCGACCTCGCGGGTGCGTGCGTCGCGGTCCAGCGTCAAGGTGTGACGGCCAAGGTCGCGGAGGATGTCGGCCAGCGCTGCGTCGATGGCCTCGGTTCCTTCCCCACGCGCGACGATGTCACTTCGCATGCGTTCGGCCTCCTCGGCCTGTTGCACGAGCTCCCGCAGGCGAGGGTTGAGGAGTATCGGCGTCATACAGGCCATCTAATGAGGGCGCGGTGCAAGGCGAGCGCGACGAGCGCGTGGCCAATCGTACCGTCGGAAAGCCACTTGAGGATTTGCGTCGGGGGCACGGCCTCGACGGTGATTTGTTCGTCCGGGTCGGGGTGTGCCGTTCCAAGGACGACCCCCGTCGCCAAGAAGAGGTGGCACTGATTGTCTTGAATCGCGGGGTTGGGCCACACGGCTCCGAGGCTGACAAGCGACGTCGCTAACCCTCCGGTCTCTTCCGACAGCTCGCGAATTGCGGCGCTCTCGGGGCTCTCGCGTGCGTCGACCATACCGCCGGGAATCTCGACAGTTTCCGCGCGGATCCCATGTCGGTGCTGGCGAACGACGACCACGGAGCCGTCCACCGTGATGGGCACCACATTGACCCAATCGGGTAGCCGGAGGCGAACGAACTCGCGTCCATCGACGTCGTCGACCTCAAGGGCGAGCACACGGTGGGTATAGATGCGTCGGGTCATGGGCCTGCTTACCGCGGTCTTTGGGGGTCGCTGTATGCCATCGGACTACGATCGCGCGCACGCTGCGGCGACCACGGAGGGCAAACCTTTGTACCGAGATGCGAAAACGGGCCTGTGGGTCATGACGGGCACGGCGTTGTTGGCACGCGGAACCTGTTGCGGTTCTGGCTGCCGGCACTGCCCGTACCCGCCCGAGGTGCAGCGGGCTGCCGGCCGTCCGGGTGTCGAATGAAACGATTCGGACCGTTCGAAGTCGAGGTGGAGAGTCTCGGCCGAGGCGGTGTTGGGCAATGTCGGGACGATGCCGACAAGCTGTGGTCGGTGCGGGCGGCCCCTCCCGGCGCGCGTTTGCGCGTGATTCCGATGGGACGGGGAAACGCCCGTCGGGTTCAATTGCTTCGCGCACCACCGGAGGCCGCATTGCCCCCGTGCCCGGCCTTTGGGTCGTGTGGGGGCTGTGCGCTACAGGAACTCCCGCTGGAAGTTCAGGCGGCCCACCGCGTGGCGCTTCATGTTCCGGCGGTGGGTGCGTCTCCCGACGTGGTTATTCACCCCGTTCGTGGTGCCGGGATTGCCTACGGCTACCGCAACCGGGTGGAATGGTCTTTTGGTGCGAAACGGTGGTTGACGGATGACGAGGTGGTTTCGGGGACGGCAGGCCATGGCCGTTGGGTCGGATTTCACGCGCCGGGGCGCTTTGATCGCGTTGTAGACGTTGATGATTGCCCCGTGGCACACCCTGACTTGGTGATTGTTCTCCGGGCGGTCCGCCGCGTGCTCGCAGAAAGCCAGTTGCCGGCTTGGGATGCGAGGGACCATGTCGGTTTCTGGCGGCATTTGGGGGCACGTCGCTCGTGGGCGACGGGGGAGGTGCTGGTTTCGGTGCACACCGCGACACATCCGGAGGGGGAGGCCGAGATCGAGCGGCTCTTCGCTGGCTTGCCACCGGTGGCGGGGCTCACGTGGCACGTGTTCGATGGGGTTGCCGACGCGGCATTAGGGCCCGTGGTCCGCGTTTTCGGCAAGGATCACATCGACGAAGTCTTGGGTGGCATTCGCTTTCAATTGGGGCCCCGGACCTTTTTTCAGAACACGACGCCAGGCGCGGAGGTGCTGCTGTCGGTCGTGCGCGAAGCGCTGGGTCCGGCCCGAGGACGTCTCGTCGACCTGTACTGTGGTGCCGGCGCGCTGGGACTTCCGCTCATGGCGGGTCATGCGTCGTTGCTCGGGGTGGACGAGGTCGCCGGCAGCATTGACGACGCCCGACGGACGGCAGAGTCCGCGGGTCTCGTCGGCGCACGATTTGTGGCAGGCAAGGTAGAAGACGTCGTAGCGGCCGGTGATCTCGATGGCGCCGCAGTCGTCGTGGACCCGCCCAGGGTCGGTTTACATCCACGTGCCGCGGCGTCGATCGCTACCTGCCAGGCCAGCGTGATCGTCTACGTCGCCTGTCATGCGGCCTCCCTGGGCCGGGACCGCGCCGTATTCGAGGGCGCTGGATGGCGGCTCACGGACCTGTGGCCGGTCGATCTCTTCCCACAGACCACCCATCTGGAGGTGGTCGGGCGCTTCGTGCGGGGCGTGGCATGACCCGGGTCTTGGTGAGCGGGTTTGGGCCGTTTGGCGAGGTGGGCCTCAACCCCAGCGCTGGCCTGGCGCTGGCGATGCATGGGCAAGTCGTTGGCGACGTGGTGTGTATCGGTACGGTCTTGCCCGTGTCCTACGAGCGTGCAGGTGCGCTGCTCTTACAGCGGGCCGCCGCAATCGGGGCCGGCGCTGTGTTGGCGCTTGGGGTCGCCACCCATCGGTCGGAGGTGACCGTGGAGCGGGTGGCACGCCGCCGCGGAGGCACGCTGCCCGATTGCGACGGACGCGGTTGGGCGCCGGGGCCGGGGCCCGAGGAGGTTTTGATGCCCTGCGATGTGGCGGGGCTGTGTGTGGCGCTTGGGGCGACGCCCTCAGAGGACGCCGGTGCCTACGTGTGCAACGCGACGGCCTGGGCGTTGGCGACGGGCTTTGTCGGGCCGAGCGCGTTCGTGCACGTGCCTTCCGACGGAACAGAACTCGAACGGGTCCGTCTGGCGGTCCTCGCGCTGGTTCAGGGCGCAGGAAAGTAAGAGTCCGTGCAGTCGTAGACTTCGTCGCAGGCTTCGGGTGGCAGCGGCAACGGCGTGTCTGGGAAACGTTCGTCGCAGGTCCAGGTGCCGTTCACGCAGGCATAGGCCTTCTCGGCGTCGTAGCCACAACCGGGCAGGTTTGCGGCCAGGGAGGCGTTCGCGTCGCAGGGGTCCGAGGTGATGCAGACGTCCCACGTGTCACAGTACACAACTGGGTACTCCGCCACGAAGTCTTCGATGTCCATCTCCCCCTGAGGGCCGGTCGTTCCGGTGGTCGTGTCCGTGTCGCCTTGGCTTCCGATCGGGGGCACGACAACGTCGGTCTCAGCGCCCCCTCCGAAGATACATGCGACAAAGCCTAGAACCCACATCGTGCACCCCGTCTCGCCCCCTTGGGCACGCACGCGCTAACACCCTGCATGGCGTCTGAGGCAACCGCAGATCGCGTGGAATGGGCCCTGCTCGTCGTCGCTGGGTTGGGTGTGCTCCTGTATGGGGCGGACCTGCTCGACTTGGCGCGCGGCCCCGCAGTCGAAGCCGTGGCAAGGGGGATCGACGTGGTGTTCGCGGTGGACCTCGCGGTGCGCGTGTCGCGCCGCGAAGGCCGCTATCTTCAAGGTCCGTGGTTCCTCATCGACGTGCTGTCGGCGTTGCCGGCGTTGGCTCAGGTCGCGGGCTTACCCGGCTTAGAGTTGCTGCGCCTGGCCCGTGTTCTTCGCGCGCTGCGGTCGCTTCGGGTGCTCCGCGGACTTCGGCAGGTTCGGGTGTTGGATTGGGCGGCACAATCGGTGGCAGACGAAGGTCGGCAGGCCTCTCTCGCCATCGGGGCAGCAGTGTTGGCAGCGGCGGTGTCGCTGGTGGCTGCCGTGACGTGGGTGCGCCGCGCCGCGCGTGATTCGCTGCACGATCCAGCGGACGTGGCCGAAGCCGGGGTCCTGCTCGGCACGTTCGTGGGGTTGGGTCTGGTCGTCGTGGTGGCTCGGGTGCAGCTCGCTGGGTTTGCGGGTCGTCAGCTGCGTGCGTTGTTGGACGTCGCCTTGCCCCGTCAGGTTGCGGAGGCGTTCTTACGTCATCCCGACACGTACGATCGAACGATTCGCGGCCCGGGAACCGTGATTTTTTGCGACCTGAAGGGCTTTTCGGCGACGGTCGAGCGCTGTGGGCTTGAAGGCCTCAAGGAGCACCTCGAGCGTGTGCTGGACGTCATCGTAGACGTGCACGTCGAATATGATCTCATCGTGGACAAGTTCATCGGCGACGCAGTGATGTCGTTTCGCGGGGGCGACCTTGTGACGGGGGACGCGCGTGACCATGCCACGCGCTGTGTGCGGGCTGCGTTGGCCACCTCCGAGGCTTTACGCACGCTGGGCGACCCGTGGTTTCACGGGGTGAAGGTCGGGGGGGCCTCTGCGGAAGACCTTCTGATCGGCACCTTCGGTGCGTCCAAACGCTTGTCGTTCACCGTGTTGCATGACCGCGTCAATGTGGCGGCCCGCCTGGAGGCAGCGTGCGGCGTATTGGGCACGGACACGTTGTTTGACGACAAGACCGTGCAGATCGCTGGACCCCTGCCGGACGTCGTTTGGCGACGCGTCGGGCGGTTGGGTGTGCATGGCAAACAGCAGTGCGTAGCGGTGTTCGAAGCGCTCAACTCGTCTGCCGACGGCCCATGGCGGACGGACTTTGAGGCGGCCCTGGCCGCCTGGGACGGTGGCGGACGGGCAAACGTGGCCGAGCGGTTCTTGGCGGTGGACGGGTCCCGACCCGGTGGCGACCCGCTGGCGCGGTTCTATGCATCGCGCTGTTCGACCCAGGGGCCTGACGGCGTCTTGACACTCGGGAAGTAGCGCGGGGATCGGGCGTCGGATTCTACTTGCCCGAAACGATCTCACGCTCCATACTCTGCGCAAGTCGTCGTTTCAGGGGTGGACCGACGCGCAACTCCCTTCTCCCGCGAGGTTCTTATGCGGTACTCGACACGTGTTTCTGCGCTCGTCGCATTGGCTCTGGCCCTTCCTTCGGTGGCGAATGCCGCCACACGCGAGGTAGGAACCGGAAAGCAGTACAGCACAATCCAACTCGCTGTGAACGCCGCTGTTGCGGGCGACACGGTGTTGGTCTACGCCGGTACCTATACCGCCACGGTGGACCTGCTCGGCAAGGCCATCACGGTCAAGTCGGTGAGCGGCCAGGCCGCAACGGTCATCCAGCCCACCTCCGGTTCAAACGCCATCACGGCGTCAAACGTCACCGGTGCAGGCGCCACGATCGAGGGCTTTACGGTCCGAAATACGAATAATCGGGGTGTGTACGCCAGTAGCAGCGTGCTCACCCTGAAAGACGTGAAAATCGAGAACACCGGTGCGGTGTGGTTGCTCGGTGGCGCCATCCAACAGATCGGCGGCCAACTCACCATCGAGAACGGCACGTTCACGAACAACGCGGCCTGCGCCGGTGGCGACGTCTACGTACAGAGCGGTGGAACGCTGACGGAAATCAATACCGTCCACAATGACTCGTACGGTAACTACAGCGGCGGCATCGAGTCGGTCGGCGCCACCATCAACCTCACGGGCGTCACCTTCAATGCGCCCTACGCGGACTACGAAGGCGGCGCGCTTCGCTTGCTTGGTGGCACCGGCAACTTCACGGACGTAGACGTCAACGACGCAGATGGTTCCTGGGCGCACGGCGTCGCGATGGCCATCAAAGACGGCGCGGTCGTGACCTGGAACGGCGGTACCGTAGACGGCTCGATCGGCGAGTGGTGCTACTACGGCGCCGTGTGGGTCTACAACGGCTCGACGCTGACCGGTTCGGACCTCACGTTCTCGAACAACCTCGGCGGCATCGGCGGCGCATTGGCCGTCGTGACCAACAGCACGGTCACGCTGGACAACAGCAACTTTGACGGCAACGACGCCATGAACGACGGTGGCGCGGCCGTCGTTTGGTACAGCTCCGACCTCAACATCAACGACGTCGCCTTCACCGGCAACGAGACGGATTGGGACGGCGGTGCGGTTCACCTCAACGACAGCAGTACGCTCACCGGCACGGGCAGCAGCTTCGTCAACAACTCCTCGCTCGCTTACGGCGGTGCGGTACGCGCCAACTACTCGGGTGGCGTCACCCTCACGGGCGGCTCGTTCGACAACAACTCGGCCGACAACGGCGGCGGCATCAAGGCCAACAACCTGAGCGGCGCGGTCTCACTGACCAATGTGGCCTTCACGGGCAACGCGGCCGTGTCTGGCACGGGCGGCGCGGTGGACGTGGCCGGGAACACGGACGTCACCGCGACCGACAGCAGCTTCACCGGCAACTCCTCGTTGTATGAGGGCGGCGCGGTGTACAGCGAAGGCGGCTGGTATGTCGGCGAACGCTCCGACGTCACCGTGTCGAACAGCACCTTTGACTCCAACGTCGCGCTCAGCGGCGGCGGCGGCGCCATCTACGGTGGCATCCGCGCGTACCTCGTTGTGGACGGTTCGACGCTGACCGACAACGTGGCCGACGACAACGGCGGCGCGGTGTGGAAGGACCTCGACGGCGACCTCGACCTCACGAACAGCACGCTTTCGGGCAACCATACGGACGCCGACGGCGGCGGTGTGTACGTCTACTCGACGTTGTACGGCGGGTCTACGGCGGACATGACGCTCACGGGCAACACGTTCACCAACAACGACGCGAACGATGACGGCGGCGCGGTCGCCATCCTCTGCTCCGTCAACGTGGTGGCCAGCGACAACCGCATGACCCACAACGTGGCCGACGACAACGGCGGCGCCATGTACCTGTACTACGTCGGCAACCAAACGCTGACCGAAAACTTCGTGTGCGGCAACACCGCGCAAGACGGAGCGGGCGCCTACAACACCAACTACTGGCCGGTCACCGACAATTGGACCGGCAACTGGTTCCAGGAGAACGTGGCGGCCATCTACGGTGGTGGCGTGTACCACTACGGTGCGTACAACCTCGACATGGTCAACACCTCTCTGTTGGCGAACGAAGCCGCGAGCGGTGGTGGTGCGTACTTGTCGTCATCGTACCTGACGATGGACGGCGGCCACGTCGCTTGGAACGGCCCCGGCTACGGTGTGCAGGCTGGCAACAGCATCTCATCGGACAACAGCACCTTTGCCAACGCGCATTGGTTCCAGAACACGCCTGCGGACGTGGGCGGGTACCTGCTCTCCAACAAGATCGCTGGCAACGGCAACGATGCGCAGCCTCCGCTTGGCGTCACGCTGGACGGAAACTGCCTCAACGACGAACCGTTCGATGGGCCGTGCCCTGGTGCGGATCCCGTGGACAGCGACTCCGACGGCATGCCCGATGCTTGTGATGTGTGCCCGGCGGGCTCGGATGTGACCGACACCGATGGCGACAGCATCCCTGACGGCTGTGATGCCTGCCCGGTCGGCGACGACTTGGTGGACGGCGACTCCGACGGCGTTGCCGACGCCTGCGACGTGTGCCCGGTCGATCACCTCAACGACCTCGACCTCGATGGCGCCTGTGACAGCGACGACGACTGCCCGTCCAATGGCGACCTCGTCGTGGCCGGCGTGTGCGGTTGCGCAGACGAAGTCGATACCGACGGCGACAGCGTGCCGGACTGCAACGACCTGTGTGTCGACGGCGACGACCTCGCCGATTGGGACACGGACGGCACCCCGGACAGTTGCGACGTGTGCCAAGGCGGCGTTGACATCATCGATACCGATGGCGACGCGGTGCCCGACTTCTGCGACGATGCAGGCGGCAGCCCCTGCTACGACGAAGACATCTCGGAGCCCATCCCTTGCCTCCCCACCGGAGACCTCGACGGGGACGGCCTGTCCGACCCGGCTGAGATCAACGTGTACCTGACCGACTCCTTTGACGAGGACACGGACGACGACACGCTGCTCGATGGCGAAGAAGTCATGGTGTACGGCACGGATCCGAAAGATGCGGACACGGATGGCGACGCCTGGCTCGATGCGGAAGAGTTGGTCAATGGAACGGACCCGCTCGTGGCCGAAGAAGCCCGCATCCTCGACGTCAACTTGCCCACGCCTGGCACGGCGGGCCTGGTGAACAACTTCTCGTTGACCGGTGGCACGCCGGGCGAGATGGTCACCTTCTACATGAGCCGCGTACATGGCACGGCCACGGTAGCGAGCTGCCCCGGTGTGACGCTCGACATGGCTTCGCCGAGCATCATCGGCACGGCGCTGGTCGGAGCCGATGGTGTCGCCACCTACAACCGCTTCGTCGGAGTTGGCGCTGCCGGCAAGAAATACCGCATCCAAGCGCTGGAACTTGACTCCTGCCGCGTGAGCGACTTCGAAGAAGAGACCTTCTAAGCGCGACAGGTTCGACGACTGGGTCGTCGGGACTAGAGGGGGCGTCGTTCGTTGTACGAGCGGCGCCCTCGTGTTGTTGGAGGTATGGACCGACGCATGTGGTGGTTGCTCTTTTTCGCATGTTTTGATCCGCCCTGTCCTTCGGAACGCGAGGTCCCTGGGGGCGCGTGTTGCCCGACGGGTACGGTGTGGGACCGCGGTCGAAGCCACTGTGAGAATCCGCCCGCACCCCGCGATCCCCCTCCGCCACCGAGCGGCCGGATTTCGCTGGGAGTGCTCGACGTTATGGGCACGAACGAGCCCGCTAAATTTTCAGGTGCGCTCGTCACCGAGTTGGGCCTCTTCGACGCCTGCGTCGAAGGCGTGTCCGGGCGTACCGACATCAAGACGCGCATTGGGTCCAATGGGCGAGCGGTGTGGGCGAAGTCGATTGGGGGAGGCCTGCCGGCCCTTGCGGCGGGTTGCATCGCGAGGACCGTCACCGAAGTTCCGTTTCCGAAAGGCGCGGGTGGGGCCTTCGTCGACGCGACGTTTATATTCACCGTCAAGTTGTGAGCCTGGCTCACACATTCCTGTGAGTGTGGCTCACAAGGTCGGAAACGATGGACGCGGTTATTGTCGAAGCGGTGCGCACGCCGTTGGGTCGGTTTCAGGGTGGATTGTCGGCTGTGAGGGCGGATGATCTGGCAGCCGGTGTTCTAGCGGCAGTGGTTGCGAGGGTGGGGTTGGACCCCGCTGACGTGGACGAAGTGGTGTTGGGCTGTGCCAACCAAGCGGGGGAAGACAACCGCAATGTGGCCAGGATGGCGTTGTTGTTGGCGGGTTTTCCGGTGACCGTGCCTGGGGTGACCGTCAACCGATTGTGCGCCTCGGGCCTGGAGGCCGTGGTGCTCGCCTCGCGGGCGGTGCGGTGTGGGGACGCGTCCGTCATCGTCGCCGGGGGCGTGGAGTCGATGTCGCGTGCGCCGTACTCGATTCCACGGGGCGCGCAGTGGGCGGGGACGGGCAACCTCACAGTGTGGGACACGTCGTTGGGCTGGCGGTACCCCAATCCGAAACTCGCGGAGCGCTTTCCGCTAGAGGCGATGGGCGAGACCGCGGAGAATGTGGCAGCGCGATGGGGCATTTCCCGCGCTGACCAAGATGCTTTCGCGCTGCAAAGTCACCAACGAGCTGTGGCTGCGATGGCCGCTGGGGCCTTCGACAAGGAGATTGTTCCGGTCACGATTGCTGGCAAGAAGGGCGTGGAAACCGTGGTGCGTCGGGATGAAGGACCGCGGGCGGACACGTCATTGGAGAAGCTTGCGACGTTGTCGGCGGCGTTTCGCGCCGGGGGCTCGGTCACGGCGGGAAATAGCAGCACCCTCAACGACGGCGCGGCCGCGGTGGTCGTGATGTCGCGGGCGGAGGCCGAGCGGCGGGGGCTAGCGGTGAGGGCCAGGGTCGTGGGCAGTGCGGCGGCGGGGGTGGACCCAACGGTGATGGGAATCGGGCCGGTGCCAGCGGTGCGAGCGTTGTTGGCACGGACGGGATGGTCGCCGTCGGACGTGGACGTGTGGGAGGTCAACGAGGCGTTCGCAGCGCAAGCGTTGGCCGTCGTACGGGAACTGGGTGTGAGCGAGGATCGGGTCAATGTGCACGGTGGGGCGATTGCGCTGGGCCATCCGTTGGGCTGCACGGGCGCGCGCTTGGTCGCCACGTTGCTTTCGGTGATGGAGCGTCGAGACGTGCGTCGGGGTGTCGTGACGTTGTGTGTGGGCGTGGGGCAAGGCCTGGCTGTAGCCTTCGAACGCTAGCCCCGCTCCCGCTCCCCCCGCGCTCCGGGTGTGTCCAAACCCGTTGGTAGGCACCGTTTGAAACCTGCGGTACCGGACACTCAACCACGAGAGAGCGCGATCCCCACAAGCCGGACCCGACCCGACCCGACCCCGCTCCCGGTCCCGACCCCGCTCCCGGCGTCGCCCCTGGAAGCGTCAGGGACCATACTGGAGCTTCTTCGCCAAGGCTACGAGCATCGCCACGACGCGATCGAGCTGCTCCTTACCGGACCGATGCGTTGCGTCCTCGACGAGGTTGTGGCGACGGCACACGTCGAGGATCGCAGCGCAGTCAACCGCTCAACCACGCCGTTGGCGAGTACCAGGAAGTCCATGGCGACGGCGTACACATCGAGCTTCTCATGGTCGAACGGCGTCGCTGCCTCGGGTCGGGAGGGGGATCGGGATCGGGATCGGGTGCGGGCAGGAGTATCGCGGAGCGGCTTTCGATCATCGCGCCCGAGTGCAGTTCGATAGCAGCGCATCCAGCAGCTGGCGCTGTTCGGCGACGACCAGAGAATCATCAGGTCATACGCCCTGTGCGCGAGTTCGAAGGCCTGAATGCCCAAGTCGAGGCTCTTGGCGTCCCGGTGGCGAGTCGCTTCACCTCGTCGAGCGCGGCGACCCGCTGCCGGTCCCATTCCGCGCGCTTGCCCTCAGGCGTTCGGCGCGGGTGCGCCATGACAATCCCAGCGCCAGGTCATTGCACCCCGGTCGACACAGAGAGTCTGCGCGACACCAGACCCGCGAAGACTTCATAGGGCTGGGCGCCCGCCACGAGAACGCCGTCTACAAACAACGTAGGCGTGCTTACGACGCCAAGCTGCTGACCGAGTGCGACGTCGCGCGCCACGCCCGCCTCGTGCCTTCCGGAAGCGCGGCAGGCGTCGAAGGCTTCAGCCTCCACGCCGACCGACAATGCGTAGCGTTGGATGTCTGCGTCACCTAGCGCCGATTGGTTGTTCAACAACAACTCGTGCAGCGCGGCGAAATGCCCTTGTTCGTTGGCGCATTGTGCTGCCACGGCGGCCACGACAGCTTGTGGGTGCCCTGGCAAAGGGAAGTCTTTGTACACGACAGCCACGTCGTCGGGCCACTCCGCCCGGATCCGGTGCAGCGTCTTTTCAACCTCTCGGCAGTACATGCATTGGTACCCGCCAAACGCGACGATGCGAAGGGGCGCCTCGGAGGGCCCCACCGACGGGTCTTCCGCAGACACGGGAACGTCCAGGGTGGGCAAGTCAGGGTAGGGCACGGTGACCCGAACATCCGCCTCACGACGGAGCTCTTGGCGGAACGAGCGCATGCGAAGGGCGCGCTCGAGTGACCCTGCATCAGCGACGTCCTCTACGCCTGCCAGCAGCTCCTCAGAGGTGCTGCCTCGTTTCGCCGCCTCGGCCGTGAGCAACGCAGCATCGACCTGACGCTCCACCACCCGCCTGAGTAGCTCGTAACGAGCAAGCTTCTGCTCGATGTCGAGCGCCCGGAGTTCGCCTTCCGCGGCCGTTTCGAGCTCGGCACGTGAGAGCTCGCCGCCCTTCCAGGTGGCGACGACGTCGTTTGCCCCTTGGGGCGGTCCAGTTGGGCTGGCCGGGGTCGTTCCCACCGAACATGCGATCCATAGAGCATTCAACACGGTCGGGAGCATCGATTTTGCGCTAACATCCACGTGTCACCGCCCCTGCCCGGGTGACCAATCCTCACATCCCGCCCCTCCCTCCCCGTGCGTCCCCATGAACCCCGTCTTCCTCTTCCTGCTGATCGTGTCCTTTCTCGTCGCCGGCTGGCACCAACTCGTGGACCCGATGCCGGTCGCCGGCGCGGACGGCACGGTGCCACCGCAAGCCATGGAGGCACTGACCAACGCCATGTTCGGCTCCGCCAAGGGCGCAGTCGAACTCGCGATCGGCCTCATCGGTCCGATGACCCTATTTCTCGGTCTGATGAAGGTGGGCGAGGCGGGCGGCTTGATGCAGTTGCTCGCCAACGCCTTGCGCCCCCTGCTGCGAATCGTGTTCCCGGCCATCCCGTCCACGCATCCGGCGATGGGCGCCATGGTGATGAATTTCTCCGCCAACGGGCTCGGCCTCGGCAACGCCGCCACGCCCTTCGGCATCCGCGCGATCACAGAGCTGCAAAAGCTCAACGGGAGCGTGGACACGGCCAGCCACGCGATGATCACCTTTCTCGCGATCAACATGTCGCACATCACCCTGCTGCCGTCGGGCGTCATTGGGATTCGCGCGGCAATGGGATCAGCGGATCCCGCGGGTGTCTTGCCGACGACCCTGTTTGCCACAGCCTGCTCGGCCACCACGGCCATCACGCTCTCGATACTGGCGTCCCGATGGACGAAGGACACGGCCAGCAAGGTCGACGAGTCTGTCGATGCCGAGGCCTCGCTGAGCCGCCCGTGGCCCCTGTGGGCGAGCGTGCTCGTGCTCGCAGGAATCGCCGCTTGCATCCCGCTGACGGTGAAGTTCGGCAAAGTGGTCTCGCCTTGGATGATCCCGGTCATCGCCCTGTCGCTGGTCGGCTTCGGGATCGCCCGCAAGGTCAACGTGTACGAAGTGTTCGTCGAGGGCGCGAAGGACGGCTTTCAGGTCGCAATCCGCATCACGCCCTTCGTCGTCGGCATCTTGGTCGCCGTGGGCATGTTCAGGGCGAGCGGCGCGCTGGAGGTGTTCACGTCCACGGTAGGGCCGTTCACCGCCCCGTTCGGCCTGCCGCCCGAGGCGCTGCCGATGGTCATCGTCCGCCCGCTGTCGGGCTCCGGCGCGATGGCCGTGATGATGGCGACCATGCAACAGAGCGGCGTGGACAGCTACGTCGGCTACCTGGTCAGCACGATCAACGGCTGCACCGAAACCATCTTCTACACGATGGCGGTGTACTTCGGGTCCGTGGGCATCAAACGTTCGCGACACCTGCTCGCCATCGCCTTGTGCGCCGAAACCGCCGGCGTGATCGGTGCGGTCATCGCGTGCAAGACGTATCTAGGCCTGTGGTAGGGTTAGCGTAGGCCGTGTTCACACGCGCTTATTGGAAGGGCCTACTCGCCGACTGGGGCGTCGCCCTGCTCGCCATCGTTGTCGGACTGGCGGTGTGGAACACGATCTTCGCGCCCCAGCCGCGCTCGAATGGACCCGCGCCCCGGTTGGTGTTGCCGTCGTTGGACGGTGGAGTGACCGACCTCGCCGCGCTCGGGGCCGGCCCCATCGTCGTGAACTTCTGGTTCACCAGCTGCGGCCCGTGTCGTCAGGAGATTCCGGAGCTCAGCCGCTGGGCACGCGCCCATCCCGATGTGCCATTGCTCGGCGTGAGTACCGATCGCGGAATGGCCGTGGACCGGCTGGCCGCAGCGAGCCAGCGGCTCGGCATTGACTACCCCGTGTTGCACGATGTGGACGGGGTCGCGGCCGATGCGTGGCAAGTCGCCGCTTACCCGACGACCTTTGTCGTGCGGGAAGGCGAGATCCGGGCGGCGGCCATGGGCGCCGTCGATGCCCGCCGCCTCGACGAGATGGTCAACGCCTCCCGATGACGGTCCTTCGCGCCCGCGTTCTCAGCCCCGAAGGACCGGACAGCGTGTGCTGGCTGCCCGATGCGCGCGTGGCGTTCGACCGTGACGGCATCATCGACGTGAGCGCGTGGACGGGAGGGACGTGCGACGAAGACGTTCGTGAGGGGCACGTGCTCGTCCCCGGCTTCGTGGACACGCACATCCACTTTCCGCAGACCCGAATCGTCGGGGAGGCGACTGGCCCCCTGTTGACGTGGCTTCAGCGCAGTACGTTCCCAGAAGAAGCGCGATTCGCAGACCCCGAACATGCGAACGCGGTCGCGGAGCTGTTCACCCGCGCGTTGTTGCGTGCGGGCACCACCACAGCGCTCGTGTACGGCTCCGTGCACGCCGATGCGACCCATTCGTTGTTCCGGGCGGCCGAGCGCGTGGGCATTCAGATGCTCGCGGGTCCGGTGTGGATGGACGAAGGTTGTCCCGACGCGCTCCGGGTGCCCACGGAGGAGGCTGTCGAGGCCGTCGAGACCCTTGTGGCGCGGTGGCACCGACCTGGCGGGCGTCGTCAGGTCGCGGTGATCCCCCGGTTTGCCCTGAGCTGTTCCGCGCCGATGCTGGCTGCGGCCGGCGCCCTCGCCCGCGAACACGACTTGTTCGTTTCGACCCACCTCGCGGAAACACCCGACGAATGCGCGCTCGCGATGCACAGGGCCGGCACCGACGACTACCTGGCTGTGTACGAGGCGGCGGGCCTGATTGGACCCAAAACCGTGCTCGCCCACTGTATTTGGCTGTCCGATGGGGAATGGGACCGGCTCGCGCTCGCTGGCGCTGCGGTGGCACATTGCCCCGACAGCAACGCGTTCTTGGGCTCCGGTGGCATGCGGCTCGGCGAGGCGCTCCGTCGTCATGTACCCATAGGACTCGGTTCCGACGTCGCCGCAGGCCGCTCGTTCCGGATCGGGTTGGCCGCTGCGCACGCGTGGGACAACGCGCGCCGCCAACAGGTCGACGTCGACCCCCGCCGATTGTTTTGGTGGGCGACCGCAGGGGGCGCGCGCGTGCTCGGTTTGCACGGCAGTGGTCGGCTCGCCTTTGCCCAATCCGCCGATTTTTCTCTCAGGCCCATGCCGCCGTGGGCTGACAGCGAGGATCGGGTTCTCGCCCAGCTTCTCTTCGATGCAGACGCCCCCCCGCCCGCTCGCGTATGGACGGAGGGACAACTCCGTTGGCAGGACGACGGCAACCCGTGGTGGCGCGTGGTATCTTGACGCTGCGGGCGGAGGGGCCATGTGGATTTTCCTGATTCTTGCGTGCACCGACGGGACTGGCGGACCTGAAGCGGGCGGTCCCGACGAAGTTCCCCCGCCGACGGGATTCCTCGACGACCGTACGGGTACCGGCAACCTGTACGTGACCGATACCTTTCTGCACCACATCTACCCCGTGGACATCCTGTTCGTCATCGACAACTCGTGCTCGATGGCAGAGGAGCAGGAGCTGCTCGACCTCAATGCAGGTCCGTTCGTGGATTTCCTCGAGCTGACGGGCAGCGATTACCACATCGGCGTAGTCACGACAGACCTCGATGACCCGGCCGAGAGTGGCAAGTTGCAACCCGACCAGGACGGCGCGTTGTGGCTCGATCCGGCTACGCTGGACCCTTTCGCTTCGTTCACGACCATCGTCAATCAAGGCATTGAGGGTTCGGGGGACGAGCAGGGTCGCGGCGCGTTCTACACGGCGCTGACCGAGCCGCTGACGACCGGCGCCAATGCGGGATTCTTGCGCGAGGAGGCGATGCTGATCGGCGTCGTGCTTTCCGACGAATTGGACTACACGCCCGATGACCTCATCAGCAAGCCGGACTTCATCACCTGGGCACTGGACCTCAAGGACAACCCGGCGGAGTATCTGACGTTTAACAGCGTGGTCGGGCCGCCGGCGGGATGCGGCGACTTGGCAACCTCGGGTGAGGACTATATCGGCCTCACCAATGAGATCGGCGGCGTGGTCGCCAACATTTGTACGGCGAACTTCGATGGCCTGTTCGACTCGATGGCCTCCACGATCCCCACAGATTCGATGCTGCTGTCGGAGGCGCCAGTCGTGGAGACGCTGTTGGTGGTGGCCATAGAGCCAGGTGTACCGCCGCGCACGTTGCTCGTAGACGTCGAATGGATGTACGACGCGCCTACGCAGAGCATCGGTATCATCGGTGGCCTCGCCGAAGGGTCCGAGGTCAACGTGACGTATTGGCCGGAGAGTGCGGTGGGCACGTCAACCGCCGGATATCCAGCGCCGTGACCGACCTGTATGCCCTCGACGCGGCCGGTCTGACCGACTTGCTCGTCGGTTGGGGCGAGCCCGCCTTTCGGGCGCGACAGGTGCGCGCATGGCTGTACGAGCGAGGCGCGGTTGGCTTTGATGACATGACGGACCTGCCCCGACCCCTTCGGGAACGCCTGCTGGCGGAGGCGTCGCTCGGGGCCCTGGAACCGATTGCGGTGCGAAAGAGCCGTGACGGGACCGAAAAGCGCTTGTACCGATTGGCCGACGGCGTGGCGGTCGAATCGGTGTTGATGCCCTACGACGACGGGCGCCGAACCGCCTGCATCAGCTCCCAAGCTGGCTGCGCCATGGGCTGTGTGTTCTGTGCGACTGGACAAATGGGCCTCGCCCGTCACCTGACGCCGACGGAAATTTTCGCCCAAGCGGCCCGTTTTGCGGCGGAGTTGCGCGCACGCGGGGAACGCCTTTCCAACGTGGTGTTGATGGGCATGGGCGAGCCGTTCCACAACTACGATGCCGCGGTCGCTGCGATGCGTCGGTTGATGTCCGACCTGGGCATCGGCGCCCGGCACATCACCGTGAGCACCGTCGGAATCGCGCCCGCCATCCGTCGATTTGCGACCGAGGGCTTGCAGGTGACGTTGGCCATCAGCCTGCACGCAGCCACGGACGCAGAACGCGACGCACTCATCCCCGTCAACCGCCGGTGGCCGCTGGCGGAGCTGATGGCGGCCTGTCGAGAATATGCAGAGGTAGCGGGGCGTCGGGTGAGTTTCGAATGGGCGCTCATCACGGGCCGGACCGATGGCGTCGAGCAAGCTGAAACGCTGGCCGATCTCCTGCGAGGTCTGCCATGCCATGTCAATTGCATCCCGCTAAACCCCACTGCGGGCTACGACGGTGGGCCCACGGACCCCCAAGCCGCCGAACGATTTGTGGGCGTGCTTAACCGTCGAGGCATTCCGGCGACGATACGGGTGCGGCGCGGAATCGATATCGACGCAGGTTGTGGCCAACTTCACACGGAAATCCTTCGTCGCACGCCGAGGGCGCTCGCATGATTTTCCTGGTCGCCGAGGCCGAGGCCGCACCCGTAGAGGCCATCGCGTTTGGCTCCTGTTTGGACGAACGAAAACGCCAACCGATCTGGCGCGCGGTGTGGGCTGCGCAGCCTGCAGCATTCTTTTTCCTCGGAGATAATGTCTATGGGGATTCCGACGACCCAGCCGTGTTGAAAGCGGCGTGGGATCGGTTGGGAAGCCGAAAGGACTTCCAGCGATTCCGCGAAAGTGCGCCTGTGTTCGGAACTTGGGACGACCACGACTACGGCAGAAACGACGCGGGCGTAGAGTTTCCTGCCAAAGCCGAGAGCCGAAAACTATTTCTCGACTTTTTCGAAGAACCCGACGACAGCACTCGCCGAACGCAGGAGGGCGGAATCTATACGGAGGTCCGGTTCGACGAACCCGACGGCAGCGTGCAGGTATTGCTGCTCGACGACCGTTGGTCCCGCACCTCCTTGGTGCTCGCTGACGAAGACAAGGGCTTAGGCCCGGGGCCTTACCTTCCGAATCCGGATCCCGCGGCCAGAATGTTGGACGAAGCGCATTGGGCGTGGTTGGTCGAACAGCTTGCGGAGCCGGCCGACGTTCGGTTGATCGGCTCGTCTACGCCGGTGCTTCCCGAGTTCACGGGATGGGAGACGTGGGCTAACTTTCCGCGCGAACGTGCCCGTCTCCTCGACTTGGTCAGCAACGTCGGCGGCGCCGTGTTTCTCAGCGGCGACACCCACTGGCACGAACTGTCCGCCGTCGTCCATCAGGGGGTCAATCTGTGGGAACTGGGGTCGAGCGGCATGACCCACGTCTACAAAGACATCGCCGACAACCGAAATCGCTACGCGGGCCACGCTATCGCCGAACGCGGTTTCGGCGTGGTGCGGTTCGATTGGGAGCGGCGCGCAATTTCTTTGGAGGTGCACGGGGTCGACGGCAGAGCCGTGCTTGCCCATGAGATTGGGATGGATGGCAGTGACCTGCTCCCGGTTCCGACGGCTGAAAACGAAGAAGAGTCCATCTGACGAGGCTCCGCGTTAGCTGCCGTCATGGTGTTGGTGTGGGTAGGGTTGCTGGCCTGTCGGCGCGATGACGGCATCGGACCTGGGAGTTTGACTTCGAATTGGGCGCTCGACGACCCGGAACGCGCCTGCCTCGGTTGTCACCCCATTCACGTCACGGAGTGGGCCCAGTCGATGCACGCCTACGCGGCGATCGATCCCCTGCTGGCCGCGACAGCCCCGTTGGCCCATGCGTCAGGCGTAGACCCGGTGGCGGCTTGTGAGAGTTGCCACGCCCCTCTCGCCGCCCCATTCGGAGGGGTGTTGTTTGATGGCGAAGGTGTGGCCCAGGCCGCCGCACTTCCCACCCCATTGGGTCGAGGCGTGACCTGCGAAGCATGCCACATGACGAAACACGCAGGCGTCGAGAACGGGGACGCCGACCGAGTCTATGACGGCGTGATGAGCGGTGGAATCGACGACCCCGTGTCCACCGACGCCCACGGCAGCGCGTTCTCCGACCTGCTGACGGGTTCCGTGGTGTGTGTGGACTGTCATCGGCAGACATTGCCCGATGGCACGGTGGTTCAGGACACACCGGCCGAAGCCGTGGCCGCGGGCGCCGCGCCGTGCCAGACCTGCCACATGGAGCCCTATGAAGGGCCTGCGGCGCTGGGAGGCCCGCAGCGCACGGTTCATCACCACTACCTGACGGGGGTCGGTGTTCCGTTATTAGACGAGGCAGAATTCCCGGGCTTCGTCGAGTCCTTCGATCGTTCAGCCTACCTGTTGGCGAACGGCGTCCAGATGTCGGCCACGGTCGATCCCGAAGCCGACCGCATCACGGTGAATGTGACCAACCTGGCCGGCCATGACCTGCCGTCCGGCACCTCGTCAGAACGACGGTTGTGGCTCGAAGTGGTGGTTCAAGACGAAGCGAGGGTCGTGGCGTTCGAGTCCGGTACGCTGGACGAGAACGGCGATCTCCGGGTGGCCGATCCGTCTCGAACGACCCGCCCCAATTCCGACCCCGCGTTGGCAGTGTGGGGGCACGATCTCGTCGATGCTGGCGGCGTCGCGGTTCGGTTTCCTTGGGAGGCATCGGATCGGACGGGCAACGTGGTGGGGTCTGGCCAAACGGCGACGGTCTCCTACGACCTCTCTGCGCTGCCCACGTCACACTACTACGCCACGGTTCGCCTCAACTTTCGGGCCTTGCCGAACTGGCTTCTCACGAGCTTGGAGGCCGAGGGTGGCCTTGAATTCGGCATTCACGAACGCAACCCGTTTGTGGTGGCAGCCTCCGCCGAACTAGAGTTTTCGTTGGAGGGCCCTCGACCCGAGGAGGAGCCTCCGAGCTGTGAGGAGGGCGATATTCCCGACTGCGTCGGCGCTTGCTGGCCCGAGCTTTGGGTCGGTGATTTCGTGTGCGACGACGGTTCTGTTCAGGTTTGGGGGGACCCCGATTTCGATTGTGAGCTCTTTGCGTTTGACGGGGGAGACTGCGTCGTGGCCCCGTGTGTCGTTGGCGAGGTGCTCGACTGCGTCGGCCTGTGTTGGCCGGAGGTGTGGGTCGGCGACGGGTGGTGTGACGACGGCACGATGGAAGCGTGGGGGGACCCGAATTTCGACTGCGTGGACTTTAGTTCAGACGCCGGGGATTGCGACCTTGCGACTACGGGCGTGTGTCCAGGTGGTGAAGTGGCGGATTGTGTGGGCGTTTGTTGGCCCGACACCTGGGTCGGAGATGGCTGGTGCGACGACGGGTCGTCTTGGCCCTGGGGAGACCCCGACTATGCTTGTGAGTTGCACGTTTGGGACGCCGGGGATTGTCCTGACGAGGGGGTTCCCGTTGGCGATTGCGACATTCCGGGATGGGTACAAGATTGCGCTGGCGTCTGTTGGCCTGAGGAGTGGGTTGGCGACGGGTTCTGCGACGATGGCACCTTGTGGCCCTGGGGGGATCCGGATTTTGCCTGCGCGGAATTCGGTGTAGATGGCGGTGACTGTTGAGGAGGCCTCGATGAGGTGGTTTGTTGTGTTTGGATTTGCCGTCGCGACCGGTTGCGGGCCGGGTGAGGCGACGGATTCGGAGGAGGCGATCGTGTGCTCGGCTGAGCCGTCAGCGGAACTCGGCCAAGGGGAGATCACGTTTGAGCCGGTCGGGGAAGGCGGAGTTTTTGACGTCGTCCATGGTCCACAAGGCGGATTTCATGTGGACGCGGCCGTGGTTGTTGAGGGGTTCGGGGCCACGGTCCAGGTTTCCGGTACTGTGGTCGACACGGTGACCGGCGCCCAGGTCGGGGGCGCGCAGGCCGACAGCGTAGTGGCGCTTCAGGGCTATGACGCCCAAGGCTGCACAGGAACGGCGCCGGGCCTGCGTTTGTTCCTCGACGATCTGTCGACCGAGGCCGAACAGGAGGCCGCGGCGTGCGCACTCGGGGCTGGCGGTGCGTTGGAAGTCACGGTGACGGTCACGGACCTGCAAACAAGCGTTTCGGCAACTGTAACAACCCAAGGGATTGGCACACTGTTAGCGGCAGGGGGCTCGCCTTGTCCCTGATGGCTACGGCAGCGGACCGCGATTCTTTGGAGTGAACATGTTCAGTTCGACGGTTGTCTGGCACGTTTTGATCGGTTGCGGGCCCGGGCAGGAGGATGCGGACGTCGTTGAGCCGGGCGTGTTTGGGTCCGCCCAGTTCGCGGTCGTCGCCACGGAGGACGACCAGCTGAGCACCCCGAGAGACCTGGCGTTTCACCCGGACTTCGCTGACGAATTGTGGGTAGTCAACCAGGACACGGATTCCGTGGTCGTGCTGTTTTCACCGGGTACCGGCGGCCAGGAGTCCCAGCGCTTCAAGGATCCTGCTGCCAACCACTTCATGGAAGAGGTCTCGTCGCTGGCGATGGGCGTGAGCCAAGAAAACGAGTCGGATGGCGCAGTCGTCAGCACCTTCGCCAGCTGCCAGGAAACACGGAATACCTACGACGACAGCCAGGAGCCGGACGATTTTATGGGTCCGGTGCTGTGGCCTGCGGAAGTGGCGCTCTTTGCCGAGGACCTGGACGGACCGTTGGGCAGCCACCTCGACATGTTGCATCAGAGTCCGTTTTGTATGGGCATCGAACACGATCACGACAACGTCTTCTGGGTATTCGATGGCGGCAACGACATGCTGACCTGGTACGACTTCCAAGAAGACCACGGCTTTGGCAACGACGACCATGGGGACGGTATGGTCCGCCGCTATGCGGAGGTCGAGCTAGACCGCGTCGCTCAGGTGCCTGGGCACCTCGTGCTCGATCGCGTTTCGAACTTGCTGTACATCGCAAACACGGGCGAGGGGACCATCGTTGAGGTGGACGCCCGGAGCGGGAAGGACGTGGGGGCCGGCGTTTGTGAGCGGTTTGAGCCGTTGGAAGACTGCACCGAATTCGGCAACGTAACATTCCGCACACTGGTAACGGGACTTGTGGCGCCGTCGGGCATCGCGCTGGACGGCGCAGGCCACTTGTTTGTGTCCGACCACGATTCCGGCGAGATCATCGCCTTTGACTTGGCGGGGGCCGAACTCGATCGGGTTTCCGTTCCTGAAGGCGCGGGCGTGATGGGGCTTGAAGTCGGACCCGACGGTTCGATCTGGTACGCGCATGGGGGTGCCGACGTCGTGGGGCATCTCACCTTTTAGCGACCGGACCGCTAAGGCATCACCACAAACGACAAAGCCCGCCACACACCTTTCGGCGCATGGCGGGCTTTGGGTGTCACCCGACGTCTCCCGTGGAAGGCCCCTTCAGAGGTTTGAGCCGACGCGAAACTTTCGCCTCGTGTCTTTCGGTCCCGTTGCCAATTGTTTTCACAGTGACTGCCAGTGCGCTTGACCGGACCTGCGAGGTCTGACTTGACGTCATCGGGAATGGTTCGGCTCGTGGGCCTTCGCCGTCCTCCCTCCTGACCTTCGACCCGTTGCCGGGCTGGCCTGCAGGGCGCTTCACTCCCGTCGCATTCATCCGAAGATGTTTGCGCCTCCTTCGACTTGGTCGCGCTACCGGCCCGGGGGCCGCGCCGACCCGGTGTGCCCGGGTCGCCTCTCTTGGGGTTCCTCTCGTGGTGCCCCACCTCCGACATGCTTGATTGCGTACACTCCAGTCGCTGCGCTCGCGCGCCTCGACATTGGCCGACCGTTGCCAAACGGCCGAATCACGTTCCGCCCTCGTGGTTTTGCGCCACCTCGACGGGTTTCTCCGCTTTCAAGTTCCGGGCTTGTTGCATCCCGGTGCCGGATGGGGTTCGTTTTCGTTTCCGGCCGGAGTTTCCTCCGTGCCTTCCTCGAAACGCATTCTCCCTCCGAAGAACCACCCGACCGCAGCCGTACGACGTCACCGCCGCCGATCCCTCCGCGCCGTTCATTCGCGATGTCTCCATCACGAACTCGACCCCGAGGTTTTACTCCGCTGCCGGGCTGTTCCGTCTGCGAGGCCGTTGCCAGCCTCGAGACGTCCTTCCTTCCATGGGTTTGGTCCCCCCTGAGATTTCAAACGCCCACCGAAATGGCCGTCGCCTTCAATCACCGAAGTGCTTGCGGGCTTCCTCAAAAGGGTCTAGACGTCAAAGAGCATGTCGTTCACGATGTCCATCGGGCGGCGAACCGTCCATTGGCCAAGCGCGAAGAACGCGCTCTTTCCGGTCTGCACCGGAGCCATCGGGTGACGGTTGGGTAAGTGCAGGACCCGTGCCAACCCCGCTCCACGGACGGAGGCCACATTTTCGGCCCTGCCTGGGAAATTTGATTCCCATCTGTTTGGGTGCCAATTCGCGGGCTCTTGGGTGCGTGATCTTGTCTGGGACGGCGTCAGCGGGGATGAGATCTCGATTTCCCTTGGGTAGTCTCTTTCCCATCGTTCGGATGACGACGGTGGGTCCGTTAGCACGCCCCCTGGGGTGAGTTTGCCCAACATCCACCTGCTGCCGTTGGAGCGCCCGAGTTCGTTTCGCCGGCTCGCGCCCGCCGTGTGGGATGACATGTTCCAGGCGTCGATCCTTGGCGCGATGGACGTCCGCGCGGAGCCCATCGAGGCGTTTTGTGCGTCCGAACGCGAACGAACCGGGACCAAGGTCACATTGACCCACTGCGTGGCGCGAGCCGTCGCGGTCGCCCTGGCCGCTCACCCCGATGCCAACGCGGTCGTCATCCGCCGGCGGGTGTGGCGGCGTCGCGACGTAGACGTGTTCCTCCAGGTAGCCCTGCCGTCGGAGAATCCTCAGCGCCTTGGCCAAACGGATCTCGGGGGTGTGCTGATCCGGCAGGCCGATCGACTCGAAGTGGCCGCACTTGCGAATGAAGTTGCGGGCCGCGCTGCGAAGTTGCGAGCGGGAGCGGATGACGAGTTCAAGAGGCAGCGCAGCCTCGCCTCCGTGCTCCCTGGCTGGTTGTTGGCGCGGCTGCTTTGGGTCGTCGCGTTCCTCCAGTATGAGCTCAACCTCGATACCCGCTGGCTCGGCGTGGCACGGGACCCGTTCGGCTCGGCCTCCGTCACATCGGTGGGCATGTTTGACGTGCCCTTGGGCTTCGCGCCGTTTTTCCCGTTGGCGCGCAACGTGTTGATCGTTTGTGTCGGCGCTGTGCGCGTGGCGCCTGTGGTGGACGGGGACCGCGTGGTAGCAGGCCGGGTGTTCAGCGTGACCGCCACCATCGATCACCGGGTTTTGGACGGCGCGACGGCAGCGATCCTGACGCGAGAGATCCGAGACCTGTTGGCCGACCCAACCCGGCTCAACGCTGCGCCGGTGTCCCAGCCATGAAGCCCGAGCGCCTCGATCACCTGTTGTCGCGGATCGGCGTGTGCAGTCGACGCGAGGTGGGTCGCGTTGTGCGGGAGGGCCGGGTCACGGTTGCGGGTGCCGTTGTGAAATTCGATGCCAAAGTGGATCCCCAGGCGGTGTGGGTCGACGGCGTGCCCATCGAAGCGCCCGACGGATTGCTGATCCTGTTGCACAAACCGCGCGGCGTTGTGTGCACCCACGCGACGAACGAGGGGCCCAGGGTGTTCGATCTCATCCCTGCGGCCTGGCGTCGGCGCGACCTGACGACCGTGGGTCGGCTCGACCAAGACACGACCGGCGCGCTGTTGTTGACCGACCGCGGGGATTGGGTCCACGCCTGGGCACATCCGAAGCGGCACGTGGAGAAGGTGTATGTCGTGACGGTCGATCGACCCGTAGACGAAGCCGGTGTCGCCTCGTTTGCCCGCGGCCTGGTGTTGGCGGACGGCCCTTGTCGACCGTGTGTGCTCGAGTTCGTCGATGAGTTTGTGGTGCGCCTGACCCTCACCGAAGGGCGCCACCATCAGGTGAAGCGCATGTTCGCAAAGGTCGGGCGAGAGGTCGTGGCACTGCATCGCGAGTCTTTCGGCTTGTACGGCGTTCTCGATCTTGACGAAGGACTGTGTCGCCGGGTCGAGCCGGAGGGCGTGGCCGTTCGTTAGGGCAGCGGGGTGAAACAACGCACCTTTCCGCTGTGGGCTCGGGTCATCGTCGGCGTCGTCGTCGGCATCACACTCGGCGTGGCCTTCGGGCGGAACCCCTGGTTGGGTCCCGTCGGGAATGCGGACCTGGGCGCGCTCGGAATGCTCGTCATTCGGGCCCTAAAAGCGCTGGCGACACCTCTTATTCTTGTGGCAATACTCGACGCTTTTCTCAAGACGCGCATCTCCGCCAGTAGCGGTGTGAGGCTGGCCGCCGTCTGTGCCATCAACGTCTCCGTCGCGATGACGATTGGCCTGACGCTGCTTGCCCTCGCCAACCCGCACGGGACCTGGGTCGAGCAGATCGGGTCACTGGCGTCGTCGGTGAATGCCGGCGCAGCGCCAAAGCCCCTCGACGCGACGCTGAGCCCACTTGCCAACCTTGCAGGCTTCATCCCGGAGAGCCTTGTCGACCCGTTTTCCCGAAACCTCGTGATTTCGGTCGTCCTGGTGTCTTTGTTGTTCGGTGCGGCCCTGCGCAGCGTCCGTGACGCTGCTACTGGCGAGGTGGCCGCCGGCATGCAGACGCTTGAGGGCCTCGTGGCCGCGGCCTATGCGGTATGTACCAAAGCCATCTTGTGGGTCGCAGAATTGATGCCCTTTGCCGTGGCGGGAATCGTCGCGGACGTGGTGGGAAAGAACGGAATCAGCGTGTTTGTCGTGTTGTGGCCGTTTTTCCGAATCGTGTTCTTGGGGCTCACGCTCCATGCGTTGGTTTGGTACCCGTTGTTCGCGTGGGTCATAGGGCGCGTGCCTCCGCGACGGTTGTTTCGAGAGGGCTTGGATGCCATCGTCACCGCGGTATCGTGCAATAGCAGCCTCGCGACGATGCCCGTGACGCTGAGGTGTTTGAATCAGATGGGGGTTCGCGAGGCGCCCGCGCGGTTGAGCGCGGCGGTGGGGACGAATTTCAACAACGACGGAATCATGCTCTATGAAGCGATGGCCACCCTTTTCCTGTGCGAAGCCATGGGCATGGACATGAGCTTTTCCGAGCAACTGACGGTCGTGTTCGCCTCGATTGGCGCTGGCGTCGGAATTGCTGGGATTCCAGAAGCTGGGCTCATCATTCTTCCGTTGGTACTCGCGGCCGCGGGCATGCCGGAGGCCAGCATCGCAGTGGCGGTGCCGTTGATTGTGCCGGTGGACTGGGTATTGGCGCGGGTTCGAAGCGGAGTGAACGTACTCGCCGACATGACCGTCGCCATTGTATTGGATCGATTCGAGCCAAGATGAAAGGCCGCCCGCCGGGCGGCCAGGCGCCTATCAAAAAAAGCCACCGCCCGGAACCCGAATTTCGACGACATAAATCCCGTCCTTCTTGACTGGGAAAACGGACTCGATGTACGTGGAACCGATGTCCTCGCTAACGGGCTCGACTTGTTCGCCAAGGCACCGGTCCGGCGCCTCGAAAAGGTGCATGTGCTTGAAGTCGTTCTGGGAGTTCTGCACTCGGATTCGCATGTCGAATTTCGCATCCGATTTGAACACAAAATACGCATTGTTTTCATCGTCCGGGAGGATGGTCTGCACATAGGCCGGGCTGAATCCGTCTGAGAAGTTCCCACCTGCCACGCGTCCTCGGGGGTCAGGTTGCTGTCGTCACTGGTCCAGTCAATGGGCGACGAGTCGTTCCCTGGGGCCGGTACCTCGTGTTCGCATACGACCGTCGAGGTTTCGGTCGGCAACGTGGCCGGAAGGGCCGAATCGACACCCTGCGCCTCTTTGCAAGCGGCGAGCGCGAAAAACGCGAAACTGTGCATGGACCTACCCTCGAACCAACAGTGGCCAGCTAATCCCTTCCGTTCATGCGGCACGTGTTGTTACGGCGCGGAACAGTCCGGCAGGTCGCTGGGCGAGGTCAGGCCGCGCGTCGGTGCGGCATCGGCGGTCCACGCGGCCAACAGCGCTGCGAACGAGGCGACGTCGGGCGGTCCGTTGCTCGTGTCCACGTCGTAGCCCAGGAACAAATCATTGTTTCGACCATAGCCGTCATGTTCGGCGCACCTCGGCATGTACCAGCCCACGGGCACGCCGCCATCCAGGTACGCTGAGGGGGTCGCCGGGTCTTCGATCGACGCGAACGAGGTCACAAGGTCCCGGGTCGCCTCTTCCTGAAAGGCCGACGTCATCAAACCGTTGTCTGGGCCGTCGTGGCCGTCGATAATCGTATCCAGGCTGGTGAACCACACGGGATCGAGTTGGTCCTGGGCGACGAAAAATGGCGTTTCAACCTGATGCGACAAGACGTGGACGGCGTCGGCGCACCACCAGCCATCGTCAGGATGGGCCGCCTGGCAGGACTCGTCGAGAAAACCGTCGTATTTTGCCTTGGAAAACACGTCGGCAGCGGTGGTGCCCAGGCCGTACATGCCTTGAATGGAGAGCACGAACGCCTCCGGCGCGGCGATGGGGCCCCACGGGTCCGTCGCGCCCTGTAGGCCCATGGCGATGCCTGCCACGACGCCGAGGCGAACGTCGGCGGTCGGCGCGACCGAACGAATGCGCGTCGCTACGCTGTCGCCGTTCCAAATTACCCCCAGGCCTCCCGCCGACCCCCCTGCGAACAGAATGCGCTGCATGTCTGCCGCTGGTGGAAGGGTGGCCAATTCGGACCGTCGGGTGGGCGCCAACAACTCATCGAAAACGGCGTGTACAATGTCGTGCCCGTTGAACCGGATCGCGTAGTCGGTCGTGTCTCCGGCATCGCCGGTATCGACGAGGGTGGCCGCGTCGGACGCTGCGCCCGTCCACAGGTCCGAGGAACAATAGTGGATGTACACGTGTGTCCACGTGGAAAAAGGATTTGCTTCCACCTCGGAAAACAAGCCGCCGAGATCGTTGTGGGTAGGAGCGCCTTCCGACGACATGTCGGTGTGGTCGTAGGAATCGCCGACGTCGCACCACCTCGCCAGGCAATTGCCGTGATTGTTGCATTGGCTTCCACCATCCAGGTAAATGAGCCAGTTCGAGTCGCCGGGTCGCACATAATACAGGCCAGGACTGCCATCATTACAAACGGCGTTCGGAGAGGCGGCGGGGTCGACGAACACGGCGGTCAGCGTTCCTTCGTCCCGCCACCAAGGGGCTTCGGTTGTGCAGTCGGCAAAGGCCGCGCCGGTGAGGGGGTCGACGTCTGGATTAGTGTCTGTGCCGGTTTCAGTGTCGGTTTCCACCGGCGGCGTGTCCGTGCTGTTGGGCGTGGTCCCTGGGGTGGGGTCGGCGTCTGTGCTGCCTTCGGGGGCGTGGCAGGCCAGACCCGCCAGGACAGCGAAAAACGCAGATCGGCTCATCTCAAGCCGTCGAGGAAAAGTACCATGCGGGCGCCGACGTCATCGTACAACTCGTGGTCCGCGGCCATGATTTCTACTTCAGCGTTCACGGCCACGACCTGGGCTGGGCTAAGACCCGTGAGGTCCAAGTCAACCTCGGTACCCGCAACGAGAAATTGGTCCGCGGCATCGACGAAATGACCGTCGCGAATTTGTGCCGCGATTTCCGCAGACGTTGTTGCATCGATGCCGGCAACCCGTTCGAAACGTTGATCGTAGAGCTGGGTGGGCGGATGAATATACAAATCGGTGGCGATTCCGCGAACTGTAAGTGCTGCTTGGTCAGCCACCGCGTCTACGACGGCGTTGGGAAAAGTCTGGTCATTCGCCGCCAGATACCAAGCCGTTGGCGCGGACGTCGTTGCCATGACCGATTCCGAACCGGACGCACAAAAGGCAACGACCCCGTCCACCAAGCCGGTGCTTCCGACGAGGTGAGCGAAAATTCCGCCGGCGGATTTCCCCCACGCAAATACTTTGATTCCCGGGGGTGCTGTTCCATCGGCAATGAGCGCATCGATGAGGCCTGAAACGTTGGAAATGTCCGTGTTTCCGGCACCTGTAGAGGTTTCCCAGCCGCCGACCCCAGCCGCCGCTTCTGCCTCCGATTCTAAGGCGACGACCGTGTAATTGGCGCGGACCAGGTGTTTCGCTAGCGAAAGTCCCGCGTTGGTTCGCAGTTGGTCGATGCTGTACGCGCCGCCGTGGAAGAACAATACGAGCCCTGCGGGGGAATCCGCCTCGATGACCAGGACCTTGCGCTGTCCGCCTGCGAGCGCATAGAACCGGGGTTCGGGCACGGTCTCGACGTCCTCGCGCACGGCGGTGACGGTGAGGTCGTGATCGGGCATCACCAGGGAAGAGTTCCACGAGAGGGGCTCAGAAAGCGTTTCGCCCGCGCCGGTCCACTCGGACACAATCGTTGCCTGTGGGTCTACGTCGGCCCACACGTGCCGAAGGGCGCCCGAAGCAGCGGGTCCGCCTCCGAATCCATTGACGACGGTGAGGACGGGGCTTCCGGGCGGCGGGTGGGTCGTGACGACCTCGGAAGATGTCCCGGAATCGTGCAATTCGTTTTCAGTGACCGGGGTGGGCGCACAGGCGGCAAGAAATGGGAAGAGATTCATGCTTCACCAACCCACGGTGAGCCAGTCCACGACACCGTTGTACACATTTCCTGTGTCGGTCGCGGAGAGGGCCACGACAATTCTGCCGATGTCTGCGCCGACTGCAATACCGGTGGCGTCCAATTCCTCTGGCACCGGCAGATCCACGGTGTCCATGTGGTCGTTGGGGTCGCCCCACCGAAGAACGACGCGTCGATTCAGGTCGGAATCGGTGCCGATGGCGACGATGGCCAACCGTGGGCCGACGACCGCAACGTCGATGGCCTCTACGCGAAGATCGTCGAACAGGTCGTCCCATTGGCCCCCGTCGGTTCGCACCACCGCGCCGCCGGTGCCCACAAACCAAGCCAAGATCCCCGGTTTGGACGTCGCGCCGATGACTTTGCCTTGCAGGACCCAAGGGTCGTCTACGACGGGGTCAAGGCGGGTCGTCAACGCGTCGAAGGTATAGGACAGGCAGCCGGCTGCGTTGCAGGCGACGACGGTTCCAATGCTGCCGGGAACACCGTCCCAAAAACAGAGGTCCGCTGCGCCGCTGAGGTAGGCGGCGGGCGCGGGTGGGCCGTCCCCCGCCTCTGCCAAGACCTGCAGCACGTTGCCACCGCAGGCGGTTGCCCAGCTTCGGCCGTCGGCGGCGCGCGTAAGATCGAGCGCGGTGGCGGTGTACTCGGTCGGCGTCCCGGTCGAATCCAACACACCCAACGTTGCCGAAACGAGGGCGGGGTCCCACGTGACGTCGCGGACGACCAAATACGTTGTGCTCGAAAACGTGTAGGTCGCGGCAGTGGTGAAGACGTCGTTTGCAAGCGGATCGACATCGATCATTCCGCCCAAGGGTTGGGGGTTGGTGGCCCCCTGCCACAAGACGGGTGCGCCCAAATGCGGCGCGCCAGGCAACGGCTCGGCCGGTAGGACGAAGGCTGCGCCGACGTCGTGGACCGGCTCGGCGCCCAAATCAAGCGTGTCTGTCGCCGAAACAATGACCCACGCTGAGCTGAGGTCCACCACCCTCGGGGGCCGCGGCGTCTCCCACGACGGCCCGGGATTGATGAAGGGCGTCGTATTGTGGCCGCCGTCACAGTCCTGGTCCACGGTGTCGCCCAACTGTTCCAGCGCGACGGGAAAGACGGCCGCATCGGTATCTACGCAGTCGCCGCGTTGATCTGGGAAACTCAGGCCCCACGCCAGTTGGTACGCCGCAAAACCATAGGGATCGGGTTTGCCGGCCTCTTCAGTGGGCATCCAGCCATCACCATCGATGTCGTAGTCGTTGTCTGCCGCGCAGTCGCCGTCCACGGCGTCGTAGGGCGCGTCCGCGGCCCCCGGGTGGGCTTGGGCCGCGTCGAATGGCAGGCCCAATACGTCGACAACGTCGTCTCGCGGGACGTCCAGGCAATCGCCCCAATCCTCTGTCGGGGGAACCCCATTTCGGTACGTGTTGACCCAGGCCTCCACGGCCGCGGTTGTCGGGTCAGTGGGGTCGCCCGTTCCGATCATGAACCCGTCGCCGTCCGCGTCAAAATCGTTGGCGCCGTCGCAGTCATGGTCGATTCCGTCGTAGGGCGTGTCTGTCCCCGGAGCTACGTCGGGGGACACGTCTGGGTCGAGGTCGTTGCAGTCGCCGAAGTTGCCTGCGCCTAGCGCCAGGTTCCAGGACGTCTGGTAGGTCGCAAACGCCGTGGCGATGTCGAGGGGCCCGGCAGGGGTGTCTACAGCGTCCGGCATCGCGCCGTCGCGGTCGTAGTCGAAGTCGTTGTCGCCGAGGCAATTGGCATCAATGCCGTCGTAGGCCACATCCGAGGTGTTGCCTGGGTAGACGTTGGACGCTTCCGATCGAAGGACGGGGTCGTCCGCGCAGTCGATGGGGCTGTCTACGACGCCTGCGGACCAAATGGCCGCTGGGAATGAGGCCTCCCAATCGGCGCGCAACACGCCGGGGAACCCGTCAGCATCTTGGTCGACGAGGTCTCCTTCTGCGCAATCGTTGTCGATCCCGTCATAGGCCGTCTCGGTGTTTCCCGGGAAGGCTTTGGCCTCGTTGTCATCGCAGTCTTCGTCGGGCGCACCGCCGCCGCCGGGCGCGCCGTCACCGTCTTCGTCCAGCGTCTCTCGTTTGGCCTCGAACTCGGCGGGCGTCACGTAGGTGCAGCCCATGGCGACCAAACCAACGAGCGCCCGAACCATGTGGCCTCCTGAAGTCGTTCTATCCAACATACAGCGAATCCGTGGACACAATCGCTTGGGGTTCGCGGAGGGCATCGGCCTCCCAAGCTTGAAAATCGGCGTCGGCGAATAGAAGCGCCTGGGTGCGCTCACAAGCCGCCGGTACGGGCACACCGTAGGTTCGGAGCCGCGTCCATACAGGCGCATAGAAAGCGTCCACTGCGCTGCGCTTTCCGCACAACCAGCCTCCGAAGAACGGTTCGAGGCGACGAAATAGCTGCTGCAGGTCGTCCGTGGTGTCTGCGGGCCAGGTCGGGGCCGCGACCCGTCTGCGGATATTCATGGACAGGTCGCGCCGGATGGCCGGGTAGCCGCTGTGCATTTCCGCGACGAGTGACCGGGCCACAGCGCGCTGTTTCGGATCAGAAGGCCAAAGATTCGCTCCGGGCTGCTCAGCCGCCCATTCTACGATGGCGAGGCTGTCCGTGAGGACGAGGCCGTCGACATGAAGCGCTGGAACCCTTCCGGTCGGGCTGATGGCGCGCACGGCGGGCATCGCCGCCCTGCTGTAGCCGTCACCGCCGAGGGGGATGAGGACCTCATCGAACGGGAAACCAGCCCAGCGCAAAGCCAGCCACGGCCGCATCGACCAGGACGAGTAGTTCTTGTTCCCAATATACAAGGTGGGGCGATTCACTTGGGCCTCGTTGCGGGGGCGTTCCGCTGTGGCCCGCTTAGCGTTGACCCCGTCGAGGTGCTCTAGGTATGTTAGGTCGGGCGGCGTGGGAGGGTCGATGACATTGTCCTTGGGCCGTGCAAACCACGTGTTCGTGTGGGGAACCGTGTTTTCGCTCGGCTGCGGGGACAAGCCGCTCCCAGAGCGGCCAATGGACGGTCCCGTCTCAGCCACGACAACGACCACCGAACTTGAAGCGGATCCCTTCCTACCTCTGCCTTTTGTAAGTGTGGGGGAGGCGCCGTCGGACGTGCTCGTGGTGAGCGGATCCGCGCCCGATGGGCTGCGCGTGGAAGCGTCCGAGCCCTTTGTCGTCAAAGGCGATCTCGGCCCGTTGTGGCGGAGTCAGTCGCGTGATCTGGTGGTGGAATGGGCTGGACCCGTGGACGAACCCGTGAACGCCGTCGGAACCGTCACGATTTCGTCGGGCGACGTTGCCGTGACCGTTCTGTTGGCCGCCGTCATCGGGGACTCCGAGCTCGGTGTGGCGGAGTGGGTGACCGACGACTGGGGCCAACACACGACGGTCACGTTGCCGTCGGCGCCCAACGCCCACGGTGCAACGATCTGGACGGATGAGAGCGTGTACCTGGCTGTGCCGTTGGGCCTCACGATGGAACAACCGTTGGGGTCAGTCACGTGGTTTCACGGTTGGTACGCCGACCTGTCGCGGGTCGTTTCTGAACAGTATTTGCGGGAGCAACTTTCGCTGTCCGGAAGGCATGCTGTGTTGATTGCGCCGCAAGGACCTGAGATAAACCCAAGCGGTGATTTTGGGCAGTTGATGGAGGCGGGCGGTCACGAGAGATTGGTGCGCGACGCGAGGGCGGTATTGTACCGAGACCGAATGTTCCTGTGGCCCGACGTGGGCCCTGCGTCGCTTGCCGCCCATTCCGGGGGCTACTTACCAGTTTACCAAGCGCTCGATATTGGCGGACTTCCGATTGATTCCATTCATTTATTCGATGCGATGTACGAATATGCCGACGAGTTTGCCGAATTTGCGTTGGACGGCGGGATCTTGCGTTCCGCATATTCGACGACCGGCGGAACGACCGAGGTCAACTCATTGGCGGCGGCGTTTCTGCTGGCCGAAGGTGTCACGCCGGGTGCCACGTTTGGCGACGACGCACTTGCTGGGACCGACGTGTCTATCGGCGCGGTGCGAAGCGAACATGAGGACGTCATGGTCGACGATCGGTCGGTCGCACGGTGGTTGGCGGCCAGTGGCCTTCCTCGGACCGATACCGCCCCGCCAGAACTGCGTTCGGTGGTGGCAGACGGCGTGAATTCGGCGGTTTCGTGGTTCAGCGACGCGGGAGATTCCCAAGCCGAGGTTGTCGTGGAGGGGTCTGAAAATGGGTTGGATTGGACCGAGTTGGGGCGGTCCTCGTCGTCGCCAATGACGGTGCCGGTCTCGCCTCGGGTGCGCGCAGCGTACGAACGAAGTGGTGTGCGGTCGTCGAACTCTGACGTGTACGGTGGCACGGGAATGGATTGGCTGGTGGTGGACGGTTTTGACCGAGTTCTGGAGGGAAGTTGGCGGTTGCCTACCCATGATTTTGCTGCCAGCGTGGGGGTGGGACTCGGCGTTCCTTTCTCAACGGCGTCGAATGAGGCTGTCGCGGCTGGGCAGGTGTTGCTGTCGGATTTCCCCTACGTCTTGTGGCTGCTAGGAGACGACTCTGTTGCGGACGAGACCTTCGACGCCAACGAACGGTTGGTTATCGAGTCCTTTGTGGATGCCGGAGGGCGGCTGTGTGTGTCCGGCGGGGAGGTCGGGTATGCGACGGATGCGGCGTGGTTAGCGTCGGTGTTGCACGTCGATTTCGTCTCGGACAGCGCGGACACAGACAAAACCGATTTGTATACGTTCGGCGTGGCGTACCCTGAGGATTACCCGGACGTGCTCGCGGCTACCGATGGCGGCGAGATCGCCTGGTTCTACGACAGCGGCGATGTGGCGGCCGTCGTGTGGGAGGATCAAATAGCGGTAATTGGATTTCCGGTGGAAACGCTTGCGGAAGCGGATCTGCCGTTGGCGCTTGCCGAAGTTCAGGGGTGGATTGCCGGTCCGTAGTCGACTGCCTCCGGTACCCACGCCGTGACGACGCCAAACGGCGTCCAAATCTCCGTCAGCCACCCGCCCTCTCCCGGGCGAGCCGCAAGTTCGGCTTCCGCACGGCCAACAAGTTGACCCTGGGGCGCGGACCAAAGCAGCGCTCCGGCGGGGACCACCGGGCCAATTGGCTGAGAAATACCCCCGCAGCAGCCGCAGCCCCAACTACTGCCGTAGCCCTGGCCGACTTGTGTCCGCTCGGACCGGTCCACCCAGCCCGTCACCACGACGCCGCCGTCGTGAACCCTCACGAGGACCGCGTCGCCCTCCCAGCGCAACTCGACGCCGTCGCGGACAAAACCACCTTGGTCAATGTCGGGCACGGACGCCATAGGGTTGCCTCCGGGTGCGTCCCGAAGAACGGCGCCGGGCTCAAGGAAACGGAACCCTCCGGGCCAGCGTGCAGGCTTGTCGTCGCCTTGTGATTCGTAGACCTCGTCCACGTCGCCGGCAGACACCCACGCGTCTACGAGCAGCCCGGTCGTGTCCACCTCCACGCGTGTGGCGCCCGGGGCATCTTCTGTGGCGTTCACGATGGTGCCGGCCTCGATCTGGACGGAGGCTTCCGAGACCTGCATCTCGGGCGTCGCCCGTGCCGTCGTTGGCACCGCTGCGACCAACGCAAGATCGGCGCGGTCCGCCCACAACAACAACGTGGCGCGCGAATCCGTCACACGAAACCGCACGGGATCGCCCGGGTCCACGACCACCAAGGAGGTCCCCACGGCCACCCAGCCTGGGTCAGGCAGTCCGGGGCCGTCAGGCGTCAGCCGAACCGACGCGTCGTTCACGCCAATGCGGCTTCGTTCGCGCACGTCGAGGTCGAGCAACACGACGTCGGCTTCCGGATCTGATGGAGAGTCCGGAGTCACGCAGGCGAGAATGAAGGTCCACATGTGGGTGCTCCCATCAGGTGGACACGCGCCGGTAGATCCGGTTCCTCGCTATTCGCCGATCACGGCCAGGGGCATGATCCGTTTTCGTGGACGGGTTGATCGTGTTTCGTCGTAGTTGCCTGCTGGCCGACAGAGGTAGCACGAAGTGCTGCCTTGAGGGGGTCCAGGGGGGAGACTCAAAACCTGCGGATAACCTGTGGATTTGTTGCGAATTGGTAATCCTGCGACGCCTGCCGCCTCGAAGTCCACCGGCGAGAGGTACCCCAAGGACGAGTGTCGTCGATCACGCAGGTGAGTGGGAGCAGACGCCCTTCATGGGTGACATCGACGAGCTGATCGACGCCGCCCTCGGCATCGGTCGCCTCGTGGACTACTGATTGTGTCGCCGAAACTGGCGAGACACTTCCGATCCGCCGTACTAGGAGCCTTGGAAGAGGATGGTGTAGCCCCCGGTCGTAAACCCGTCGTTGGGGTTTGGGAACCGGACGCGTTTGAACCGCTCCAATAGCAGGCGACCACCGCCGGCTCGTCCACGGTTGAGCTTGCCGCCTCTACCTTGTCGAACTGGCCGTCGGGCCCAATATGAAAAGCCACATCGAGTTTTCCCGTGGCCGACAGGTCCAATTTGCGCGGACAATACTGAAACGAAGTCAGTTGTTCGTCGAGCGTTTCCTTGACTTGGTCCCAAGTCAGGCCCACGAG